>DATLII010000243.1:0-11550 GCA_035539495.1 Dongiaceae bacterium | reverse complement strand
CTGTTCGCCATGCTGGGCGTCCGCCTGAATGCCCATCGCTTTCATGCCACTCATGTCCAGTAACTGATTCAGCAGCTCGGTCCAATCCGAGTGATCACCGAAATCGCCGTCCAACTGCTCCGGCCGCGCTTCTGCTTGCGCCCACCATAACCCATCTGTTTCCTGACGCTCGCCGCGCAGCGCCACTCGCTGTCCACCCTGAATCGTAATGGCGAGCAATCCATTGTCACGTCGATCGAAATCCACAATACGGGCCTCGGTGCCCAGACTGTAGAAGGGCAGGGCCTCCGTAGCAGGCGCCTGGCCCGGCCGAATCACTTCATGCCGCTCGGAGCCGGGCCGGAGCAACGCAACGCAAAATCCGGAATCCTTGCGCATGCAGTGCGACACCATATCCAGATAACGCTTTTCAAAAATCTGCAGCGGCATCCGGCAGCCGGGCATCAGCAACGCATTCAGGGGGAAAACGGGCAGCGTGGTCATGGTCTCTTGCGACATGGGTATCGTCCGAAAAGGCGTCTTCCGACAGCATCGGTCATCAGTAAAAGGAATATGAGGTGAGACTCGCAGTTATTGCATTAAAAAGATAGCGGCACAATCCCTGCATCGGCTCAAGGGTAGTGCAACGATTCTCTGGTGTAACCGAACACAACAGGAGCCACCTATGACCCGCCCTGATGAATTGTTCACATCGCCCAACCCCATCCATACCATCAGTATCGACACTCGCTATTGGCTGCTCGAAAACGGTTTTGGTCTCGACAATTTGGATACGCCCGGCCGCTACTGGGAAACGCCGATCATTTTGGCCTGTCGAAACGGGCTGTTACCGCAGGTAGAGGAATTGATCGCCGCGGGCGTCAACATCAATCACCGCAACGCCGACGGTACCAACTGTCTGTGGGCCGCGGTGGCGCCGGATCGAATCGACATCGCCGACCTGTTGCTGAAGCACGGCGTTGATATCGACAACCAGAACAAAAATGGTGCCACCACCCTGATGTATGCCTCGTCGACGGGCAAAACCACCTGGGTGTCGTTCCTGTTGGACCACGGCGCCAACCCGCTTTTGGAATCCCTGGATGGTTATACCGCGCTCGATCTGGCAGGAAACGTCCAATGCATGCGATTGCTGCGGAAATTGCACTGGCCAATCGCGACAGCGAGGCAACCCGGCTAATCGTGTCTCTTCCCCCCGTAGGCATGAGCTTTCATACTCGCATCCAGGCGGAGCCCAGCACCGGGCTCCCACTGCGAAGGAAAGCCGCATATGTATTCCTACACCAATTTCTACATCAACGGGCAGTGGGTGGCACCGGCCGCGCCCCGCCTGTTGGATGTGATCAATCCCGCCACTGAGCAGACCGTGGGTCAAATCAGCCTGGGCAGCCAGGCCGACGTGGACAAAGCCGTGGCCGCTGCCAAGGCCGCATTTCCCGCCTTCTCGCAAACCACCCGTGAACAACGCATCGCATTGCTGCAAGCCATCATCGGCGAATTTCAAAAACGGCTGGAGGACATCGCGCAGGCGATCTCGGCAGAAATGGGTGCGCCTCTGTGGCTGGCGCGCAAGGCGCAGGCACCCAGTGGCCTCGCGCATTTCATGCAAGCGTTGGAAGTGCTCAAGCAATACGAATTCGAAAGTCGTCGCGGCACCAGTTGTCTGCGAAAAGAACCGGTGGGCGTGTGCGCGCTGATCACACCCTGGAACTGGCCGATCAACCAGATCGCCTGCAAAGTCGCGCCTGCCTTGGCAGCCGGTTGCACCGTGGTGCTCAAGCCCAGCGAGATCGCGCCGATCAACGCAGGTATTTTTGCGGAAATCATTCACGCTGCCGGTGTTCCTGCTGGCGTTTTCAACCTCGTCAATGGTGACGGTGCCGGCGTGGGTTCGGTATTGAGCAGTCATCCCGATATCGACATGGTGTCCTTCACCGGCAGCACCCGCGCAGGCGTCGCCATCGCAAAAAGTGCGGCGGATACGGTAAAACGCGTGGCGCAGGAATTGGGTGGCAAGTCCGCCAACATCGTGCTCGACGATGCGGATCTGGAAGCGGTGGTCAGCGCGGGCGTGGTGAGTTGTTTCGGCAACAGCGGGCAATCCTGCAACGCGCCTACTCGTATGTTGGTGCCGGCCAAAAAGCTGGCGCAGGCCGCCGCGATTGCCAAGGTTGCAGCAGACACCATCAAACCCGGCGATCCCAAATCCGACGCCACCACCATCGGCCCGGTCGCCAGCGCCGCGCAATTCGAAAAAATCCAACGGCTGATCGAAGCCGGTATCGCTGAAGGCGCCGAACTGGTTGCGGGCGGCCCGGGCAAACCCACAGGCCTCGAAAGCGGCTATTTTGTGAAACCCACCGTATTCAGCGGCGTGAACAATCAAATGACCATCGCTCGCGAAGAAATCTTCGGCCCGGTGCTGGTGATCATTCCCTACCGTGACGACGAGGACGCCATTGCCATCGCCAACGATACGCCTTACGGCTTGTCGGGTTACGTGTCCGGCGAAGCGCAGCATGCCCGTCGTGTAGCCGCGCGTTTGCGCACAGGCACGGTCCATTTGAATGGCGCGCCGGTGGATTTCTCCGCTCCATTCGGTGGTTACAAACAATCGGGCAACGGCCGCGAATGGGGTCGCGAAGGTCTGGAGGATTTCCTGGAAACCAAATCCGTGCTGGGCTTTTACCAGGACGAGTAACAGCACGCGTGCGGGCGCGATTAAACGTGTCCCGCACGCCATTGTTGTGTTGCTACGACATGCCGACTACCTACCAACTACGCCCCGATTTTTAACGGCTACAATAAGATTTTCAGCAGAAGCTTTTTGCCAAAGCCGCTTTTTATCGCGGACCGGCTTTTACCGGCGCACGTTTGCAACCGGTATTTCACCCATCAGGTGACTCACCTACAAGGTGATATGGATATACAGAGGATGGAAACCCAGATACTGATCATCGGTGCCGGCTTCGGTGGCATCGGCCTGGCGATTCGTTTGCAACAGGCGGGACGCACGGATTTTCTGCTGCTGGAAAAGGCGGCCGATGTGGGCGGTGTGTGGCGGGAGAATTCGTACCCCGGTGCCGCCTGTGACGTGCCATCGCATTTGTACTCGTATTCCTTCGAACCCTTTTTCGACTGGTCGCGCACTTTCGCGCCCCAGGCGGATATTTTGCGTTATCTGCATCGTTGCGTGGACAAATACGAATTGCGTCCGCGTATCCATAACGGCAAGGAAGTCGCCAACGCTCAATTCGATCGCGCCAGTGCCCGCTGGGAAGTGGAGTGCACGGATGGCAGCCGTTATCGCTGTCGCGTGCTGGTCGCTGCGACCGGGCAATTGTGTCGGCCGCTGATGCCGTCGTTGCCAGGACTGGATCAATTCCAAGGTGAACTATTTCATTCTGCCCGCTGGCGTCACGATCTGGATCTGACGGGAAAATCGGTGGCGGTGATCGGAACCGGCGCCAGTGCGATTCAATTTGTACCGACGGTAGCGCAGCAGGCAGGGCGCCTGACACTGTTCCAGCGCTCGCCGCCCTATGTGCTGCCCAAACCTGAACGCCTCTACACCGGGATCTGGGGCCGTCTGTTTCGCGCTTTACCCTGGCTGGTGCTGTTGCACCGACTTTGGATTTACACGGCACTGGAATATCGGCAACCGGTGCTGCGGGGCTTTCGTCCCTGGATGATGTTGGTGGAGCGCATGTTCCGCCAGCACCTGGAAGAGCAGGTGGCTGATCCGCAATTGCGCGCGCGACTGACGCCGGATTATCCACTGGGCTGCAAACGCCTTTTGATTTCCGACGATTATTATCCGGCACTGCAGCGCCCCAATGTCACGCTGGTGAACGATGCCGTGGCGCGGCTGGAACCGAACGCCATTGTCAGCGCATCCGGCCAGCGCTTCGATGTGGATTGCGTGATTCTGGGCACGGGATTCGACACCACCCATTTTTTAGCGCCGATGCGAATTACCGGATTGAATGGCCAGACGCTGGCGGAATCCTGGCGTGATGGTGCTGAAGCCTATCTGGGCCTCACCGTGCACGGCTTTCCCAATCTGTTCGTCTTGTATGGTCCCAATACCAACCTGGGCCACAACTCGATCGTGTACATGCTGGAAAGCCAGTTCAATTACGTGCTGTCGGCATTGGACGTGTTGGACCAGCATGGACGCAGCGCCATTGCACTGAACGTTCGCGCCGAGGTGCAGCAGACATTCAATCAGGAGTTGCAGCGCCAACTGGCAGGTTCAGTGTGGGCGGGTGGTTGCAGCAGTTGGTATGTGGATGCCAAGGGGCACAACGCGAATAACTGGCCGGGCTTCACCTTCCGTTATCGGTCGCTGACACGCCAGTTGCAGCCAGTGGATTATGAATGGATTCTGGGAGGCTGACCTCAGCTGTTCTTCATCAGCCGGCCCTTTTCCCGGTTCCAGTCGCGATCGCGTTCGGTGGCGCGCTTGTCGTGCAACTGCTTGCCTTTGGCCAGGGCAATTTCGCATTTCACATTGCCATTTTTCCAGTACAGCGCTAAAGGCACACAGGTCATGCCCTGTTTGGCGATGGCGCCGAAGATGCGTCCCAGCTCGCGCTTGTGCAGCAGCAGCTTGCGCGACCGCAGCGGGTCCGGCACGAAATGGGTGGACACGGTCGACAGCGGCGAAATGTGGGCGCCGAACAGATAACCCTCGCCATCCTTCATCAACACATAGCTGTCCAGCAGGTTCACCTTGCCGGCGCGCAGGCTTTTCACTTCCCAGCCGTGCAGAGCCAGGCCGGCCTCGAAGCGATCCTCGATAAAATATTCGTGCTTGGCTTTCTTGTTCAGGGCAATGGTGCCGCCGCCATCTTTTTTGTTCGACATGGCTGTTTTCGACTTGGCTGGTTCGCCAGATCTGTGCTCGCTGCAAAGGGGCACCGATTATAGGATTTAACCGGCGCGCTGTCGTCAATGGTTTTGGCGGCCGAGGCAAACGTGGGACAATGCGCGCCGTTTCAGAGGATCAGGCCGCGTCGAGGAGGCAGCGATGGAAGACAGTATCCGGGTGGAAGTCGCCTTCGCCCTGCCGGACCAGCAATGGCTGATTCCGCTGCAGGTGAAAAAGGGCACCACGGTATACGAGGCCGCCGTCCAATCGGGCATTGCGGATCGCGTGACGGGCCTGGATCTGGCGCAGGCGCCCATGGGTATTTTCGGCAAGCTCGAACGCCGGCCAAAAGAGCGAATACTGGAAGAGGGGGAGCGGGTGGAAATTTACCGCCCCCTGCTGGCCGATCCGATGGATGTGCGCAAGCAGCGAGCGGCAGCGAAACTGGACGACGTCGAGTGAGTGCCGTCAGATCTGGGTAGCGGGATTCTCGCGCGGTTCTTCGATGGGGGCCGCAGTGCCGGATTCTGTGGTGCTCTCTTGCTTGATGTCGATGCCCAGCTGCTTCATCAGGTCATTACGCAGCTGTTCCGGGTCCTTGTACTCCGCATTGTCGATACGGGCCAGACGCTCCCCTTCGAAATAGAGCACCAGGTGATTCTCAATGAAAATGCCCTTTCCAGTCTCAAGGTTATAGAGATAATCCCACCGGTCCGGGTGGAAAGTGTCGGCAATCATGGGGGAGCCCATGACGTAGTGCACCTGACGCGGGGTCATGCCCAGACGCAGCTTGTCCACCATCTCTTTAGTGATCAGGTTGCCCTGGCCCACATCGATGCGAAATACGCCGGGAAAACGCAACGATTCGCAACCGCTGCTGAGCAGCAGGAGGGGGGGCAGGAAAAAGATGATTAAAATTCTCAACAATTTTTGCATCGGCAGGTGTTTTCCACTATCTTCGCCAAAAAAGACGATCATCATACATGTAACCCGTCAGCGTTAGAAATCCGATTACGAAGAAAGATCCCGAATGCCTATGGAAAATCAGGAACTGCGTAAAGCCGGCTTAAAGGTCACCCTGCCCCGGGTAAAGATTCTGCAAATACTGGAGGCGGCCACCGCCCACCACCTCAGCGCGGAGGATGTTTACAAAGCGCTGCTGGATGCGGGTGAGGATGTGGGTCTGGCCACTGTGTACCGGGTACTGACCCAATTCGAGAGCGCCGGGCTGGTGAGCCGTCTGCATTTCGACAGCGGTCACTCGGTGTTTGAGCTGGCAAAAGGTGACCACCATGATCACATGGTGTGCCTGGAAACCGGCAAGGTCATTGAATTTATTGATGATGAAATCGAGAAGCTGCAGCACGCCATCGCCAAGAAACACGGCTATGAGCTGGTGGACCACAACCTGGTGCTGTACGTGAAGCCGAAGAAAAAATAAGGCGCATCCGCTGGATGCCTCTGAAAGCCCGCGTTATGCGGGCTTTTTTGTGGCTGTCTTAAGATGAGATTGGGCGTCAGCCCAGATCCACCATTACGTCATCGCCTTCTATCGCCACTGGGTAGGTGCGCACCGGCTGGGGCGCTTTGCCCAGGCTGATCAGTTTCGCGGTCCACTTGGGCACCGAAACTCCCAGCACGCCATTCACCCAGTCCCGGTTTTCACCCGTGGCGACATCGAAACTGGAACCGTGCCAGGGGCAGGTGATGACGCCGTTTTCCACCTTGCCCTTTTCCAACGACAGGCCCACATGGGGGCAGCGATTTTCCAGGGCGTGAATGGTGCCCTTGTGCCGGACCAGCAGGATTTTCTGGTTCTCCAACTTCACGCAGTGGTTTTTGCCTTCCACGATACTGCTCGCTTGCGCGGCCTTGATTTTCATGGTGACTCTCCCTCTCTTGGCGATGAAATCCTTGTTCGTCCTCAAGCCTGGCTGTCGGCGATCAGCTCGCGGGCGTGCGCCAGCGTCTGCTCGGTAATTTTCAGGCCCCCCAGCATGCGGGCGATCTCGCTGACCTTTTCGTCCTGCGACAGTGTGGCGATATCGGTGTGGGTCTGGTTGCGTTTGGTTTGCTTGTTCACATGCAAGTGGGTGTGGCCTTGGGCAGCTACCTGGGGCAGGTGGGTTACGCACAGTACCTGATTGTGCCGGCCCAGTTCCCGCAGCAGTTTGCCCACCACTTGCGCCACAGCGCCGCCGATACCCACATCCACTTCGTCGAACACCAGCGTGGCCACGTTGGTCTTGGCGGCACAGGCCACCTGGATCGCCAGGCTGATGCGCGACAGCTCGCCACCGGACGCCACCTTGCCCAGTGGCTTGGCAGGCTGACCGGGGTTGGTGCGTACAATAAATTCCACTTGCTCCAGGCCATGAGCGCTGGCCTGACCCGGTTCCAGCGGCTGCAGATCCACGCTGAACTCCGCGCCCGGCATGCCCAGTGGGCGAATCTGTTCGCTGATTTTCTTCGCCAACTTCTTCGCTTCTTTCATGCGGCCTTTCGACAGCAGTTCTGCGGCTGCCAGGTATTCCTGTTTCGCCGCGTCGGCTTGCCGTTCCAGTTGCGTCAGCTTTTCATCACCACCATCGATAGCGTCCAGCTCCGTCTGCAGGGATTCCCACAAGCGAGCCAGTTGATGGGGATCTTCCCGGTGTTTGCGCGCCAGATGAATGTAGCTGGACAGGCGCTGATCCACTTCCTGGTAGCGTTCCGGATTGATTTCCAGCCCATCGAGATAGTGGCGCAGGCCAGCGGATGCTTCTTCCGCCTGAATGGCTGCGGATTCCACCAGATCCAGCACTTCTTTCAGGCTGGCATCGTCCGCCACCATGTCGCGCAGCAGGTGGCTCAGGGTGCGGGCTTGATCCAATAGATTGGCGTCACCTTCGCTCAGGCCATCCAACGCTTGCTGGCCTTGGCTCAATAGGCCATCCACGTTCGACAGCCGTTTGTGTTCCTGTTCCAGGTCTGCCAGTTCGCCTGTTACCGGTTTCAGTTCGTTCAGTTCATTCAGTTGGAAGCGCAGCAAGTCTGCGCGGTCCTGCAGTTCCTTGGCGTGATCGCGGAAGTGGGTGAATTCCGTTAGTTGCTGTTGCCAATGTCGGTAGCGTTCCGCCACCGTGCGGGCTTGTGGGTTCAGGCCGGCAAATTCATCCAGCAGCACGCGGTGGGTGTCTTTTTTCAACAGGGCCTGGTGTTCGTGCTGGCCGTGGATGCTCACCAGCATTTCGCCCAGTTCTTTCAGCGCCTGCACTGGCGACGGCGTGCCATTCACATAGGCGCGGGAACGGCCATCGGCAGTGATTACCCGGCGCAGGATGCAATCGTCACCCGCTTCCAGATCCCGTTCCTGCAACCAGGCCCGTGCCTGCGGATTGCTGCTCACATCGAAGGTGGCCAGGATGTCGGCCTTGTCGGCACCATGACGAACGCTGCCAGAGTCGGCGCGATCCCCCAGGGCCAGGCCCAGGGCGTCGATCATGATGGATTTACCGGCGCCGGTTTCCCCGGTGATGACGGACAGTTTGCCGGGAATATCCAGATCCAATTCCTCGACGATGGCGAAATTGCTGATTTTGATATGGGTGAGCATGAAGGCGCGGCGTCGCTGCAATGATGAGCCGCCATCTTAAGGAAGATGAGGGCGGGTCGCCAATAGCAAACGAGGTCCAAACCAAGACAGCGTCTCCAGTCGCCGGATGCCGCTTGCGTTGCGGAGGGCCGCCGATGCTAGAATCCAGAGCAGTCGAAATTTCAGCCGGACCTGATCGAAGGTCCGGCCTGGGCAGTCCCACCTCTCTGGAAATGGCGTCGTACATGCGGCACAAACGCAGTCGGGCAGAAGAAGTATTGAAGGCGTTGGTCGAGCGCTATATCGAAGACGGCGAGCCTGTGGGCTCCAAAGTCATCGCCGATGCCATGGCGGGCGGCGCTAGCCCGGCCACCATCCGCAATGTAATGGCGGAGCTGGAAAACCGCGGCCTGATCCGCTCCCCTCATACCTCCGCGGGTCGGGTGCCCACGGCGCTGGGTTATCGCCTGTTCGTCGACACCATGCTCACGGTCACGCCGCCGGAAGCCGCCAAGGTGGATCGGGTGAAACGGTATCTGGTACCCGATAAAACACCTCAGGAGCTGGTGGAAACCGCATCCCAGATGCTGGCGGATCTCACTTCCATGGCGGGCATCGTCATGGTGCCGAAGCAGGACCGAGCCAGTCTGCGCCAGGTGGAATTTCTGCCTCTGGAAGGCAAGCGGGTACTGGTGATCCTGGTGCTGAACGACCGCGAGGTGCAGAACCGCATCATCACCACCGAGCGCCGCTATTCCGAGTCCGAACTGCAGCAGGCCGCCAATTATCTGAATCGCCACTACATGGGCGCTGAGCTGGTGGCAATCCGCGATCGCATCGTGGCAGCCCTGAAGGACGACAAGAGCCACATGGATTCGCTGATGCAGACCGTCATCGAGGTAGCATCCGCCAGCTTCGGCCAACAGGAGGCGCCGGAATGTGTGGTGTCGGGCCAGTCCCACCTGTTGGGTATGGCGGATCAGGCCGGTATGGAGCGATTGCGGGAACTGTTCGAAGCCTTCCAGCACAAGCGCGACCTGCTGCACCTGATGGACAGCTGTGTCAGCGCTCAAGGTGTGCAGATCTTCATCGGCCAGGAGTCCGGCTACAAAATGCTGGACGAATGCAGCGTGATTTCCTCGCCCTACGGCACCGGTGACGAGGTGCTGGGGGTGTTGGCGGTGATCGGGCCGACCCGCATGCCGTACCAGAAAGTGATCCCGATGGTTGATTTGACGGCAAAAATTCTCAGTGCCGCCTTGAAGCCTATCCGTTAGCCCCCATATAGCCTCCCAGCCAACCCCTTCGTGGGGTGCCCTGTTTTTGAGTTTTTGTTTCAATTTATTGATTAATCTGGAGTTTTGTCATGGCGAACGACGACGCGGCCCGTGCCCGCACCGAGGCTGAACAATTGGCTGAAGCCGAGCCGGCGGTAGCGCCGCAAGCGACTGAGGAGATCGCCGAGGAAGCCCGGCTGGATGCCCCTTCCATTCCCGCCCTTGAGCAGGAAATCGCGCAGCTGATGGCCCGGATCAACGAGCAGCAGGAATCCGTGCTGCGAGCCCAGGCTGAAGTACAGAACGTGCGTCGCCGTGCTGAACGCGACGTGGAAAGCGCCCACAAATTTGCGTTGAACAAGTTTTCGGAAGACCTGTTGCCCGTGGTGGACAGCCTGGAGCGGGCTCTGGATGCCGCCGGCCAGCTGGAGGGTGAGGCGGTGAAGGGCATGAAGGACGGCATTGAGCTGACCCTGAAAATGTTCGTCGACACCCTGGCCAAGCACGGCGTGCAGCAGGTGAATCCGCTGAACCAGCCGTTCAATCCGGAATTCCATCAGGCCATGAGCATGATCCCAACCCCCGGCGTCGCTCCCAATACCGTGCTGGTGGTGCTGCAGAAGGGATACACGCTGAGTGGACGCCTGGTCCGTCCGGCGATGGTGGTGGTGAGTAAGGCGGCCTCTTGAAAACGCTCTCTTGAAAATCAAAGGCCCGACCCCCATTAAGGTATTCAAGCTGAACGGGGCCACGCCAAGCCCTATCGCAAGACTGAACAATTCAACAGATTTAAATTGCAAGTAGGCCCCAGAGGGGCTGAAACGAGGTGGAGAACATCATGGGTAAAATCATCGGCATCGACCTGGGCACAACCAACTCCTGCGTAGCCATCATGGAGGGTGACAAGCCCAAGGTCATCGAGAACAGCGAAGGCGATCGCACCACGCCGTCCATTATCGCCTTCAACGAAGATGGCGAAGTGCTGGTGGGTCAGTCCGCCAAGCGCCAGGCAGTCACCAACCCGCACAACACTCTGTACGCGGTGAAGCGCCTGATCGGCCGCAAGTTCACCGACAATGAAGTGCAGAAAGACATTTCCCGCGTGCCTTTCAAGATCGCGAAAGCCGACAACGGTGACGCGTGGGTGGAAGTGCGCGGCAAAAAAATGGCCCCGCCGCAGATTTCGGCCGAAGTGCTGAAAAAGATGAAAAAGACTGCGGAAGACTACCTGGGTGAATCTGTCACCGAGGCGGTCATCACCGTGCCGGCGTACTTCAACGACAGCCAGCGTCAGGCTACCAAAGACGCCGGCCGTATCGCCGGTCTGGACGTAAAACGCATCATCAACGAGCCCACTGCCGCGGCCCTGGCTTATGGCATGGACAAAAAACGCGGCGACTCCGTCATCGCGGTATACGACCTGGGCGGTGGTACCTTCGATATTTCCATCATCGAAATCGCCGAAGTCGATGGCGAGCACCAGTTCGAAGTACTGGCCACCAACGGTGACACCCACCTGGGTGGTGAAGACTTCGATCTGCGTTTGATCGAGTATCTGGCAGGCGAATTCAAAAAGGATACCGGCATCGATCTGCACAAGGATCCGCTGGCGCTGCAACGTCTGAAGGAAGCGTCGGAAAAAGCCAAGATCGAACTGTCCTCCAGCCAGCAGACCGAAGTGAACCTGCCGTACATCACTGCAGACGCTTCTGGCCCGAAACACCTGGTGGTAAAACTGACGCGTGCCAAACTCGAGTCCCTGGTGGAAGATTTGGTTACCAAATCCATGGAACCGCTCAAGCAAGCGATTAAAGATTCCGGTAAAT
>DATLII010000242.1:0-9095 GCA_035539495.1 Dongiaceae bacterium | reverse complement strand
GGATGTGATTCGCGTGGAATCCCCGACCCGGCCGGACATGGTGCGTATGCTGCCGCCTCAGCAGGACGGTGTGTCCGCTGCCCATGCTTATCTGAATCGCTCCAAAAAATCGCTGGCGTTGGATTTGAAGAAGCCCGGCGGCGTCGAGGTCATCAAGCAGTTGGTCAAGGAATATGACATTGTGGTGGAGCAGTTCCGGCCCGGTGTGATGGATCGGTTGGGCGTGGGGTATGAGGCGCTGAAAGCGGTCAATCCTGGTGTGATTTTCTGCTCCATCACCGGCTATGGTCAGACCGGACCTTACAAGGACCGCGCGGGCCACGACCTGAATTATCTGTCGATTGCGGGCATCACCGGTTACAACGGACGCAAGTCCACCGGCCCGGCACCGATCAACGTGCAGGTGGCGGATGTGGCGGGTGGTTCCTATCACGCGGTGATGTCGATTCTGGCGGCGGTGGTACATCGTCAGCAGACCGGTGAAGGACAATATATTGATGTGAGCATGACCGATGCTGCGTTCTCGATGCATGCGCTGACGGCACCGCCGGCGTTGGTGGGTGGCATTGAGCCGGTGACGGAAGAAACCCAGCTCAATGGCGGCAGTTTCTATGATTGCTATGAAACCGCAGATGGTCGTTATCTGTCGGTGGGTGGATTGGAACCGCAATTCTTCGCGCAGTTTGTGACGGCGCTAGGGCATCCCGAGTGGGGTGGCCGCGGCTTGGCGTTGAATCTGCCGATGCAGATGGAATTGAAAAAAGAGCTGGCGGAAATTATTCGCACGCAAACCTATGCGCATTGGTGTGACGTGTTTGCGAAACTGGATTGTTGCGTGGAGCCGGTGTTGAGTTTCAGCGAGTCCTGCGAGCATCCGCAAATCTTGGCGCGCGAACTGTTGGTGGATGTGAAGACGGAAACTGGCACACAGAAGCAGTTGGCATCGCCGGTGAAATTTTCCCGTACGCAGCCTCGCTATGACTATGTGGGTGTGGCGTTGGGCAAGCATACGCGGGAAGTGCTGGAAGGTGCGGGTCTGAGTGCGGAGCAAATCGAGACGTTGCTGAAAGCTGGCACCGTAATGTAAAGCCAGCATTTTGTTCAGTTTTAAAAAAGGGCTTGTCGATCGTGACAGGCCCTTTTTCTTTTGACGCAATTTATGGCAATGCCATTACTTCAGCGACTTATTCCAAAACAAAACGCTCAATCCATTCCTGCTGATGCCGCCGGGCGTTAGGCCACAGAAAAATCCCGTGTGCGCTGGCGTTGGTGAGGAAACTACCCAGGATGAATTTGAAATCCTGCGTCAGTGGTGGATATTGGCGAATGCCGTAGCCATTCGCATCATAATCGTCGGCGGTTATTACGCCGGGCATTTCATAATATTTTCTTCCTACTAAAGGCATGTCGAGAATTCGCGCTAACGCGATCGAGCCGTTGTTGGGAACGATGGCATCACCCTTGCCGGTAATCACCAGCAGAGGTCTGGGACCCTGACCGTTGGCGGGCGAGCGCATCAGGTCGATGTAATTGATCGAATCGCCGTAATCCAATGCCTGCTGAACTGCGCCACGCAACATCAGTGCTTCAGCCCCGTTGGCGGCGGGTGGTTCCAGTTGCGAGAACACGCCGTCCCAAAGTGCAGAATTCGACAGGATGCTGGTGATGCCGACGCCGGTGACGTGGAATAGCGCGCCTTTCAAGTCGGGCGATAGGGTGGCGTAGGAGGAACCCAGCACGCCGCCTAATGACGTGCCTTCCATGAACACATTGGTGGGATCGATATCCGGAATGCCGTCGGGGCATTGCCAGCAGCCAGTCAGGCTGGCGCGGTTGCGTACGACGTCCAGGTCCGCCAAACCGCGCAGGGCTTTGTGCGCGGCGGCGAAATCGAACGTATCCTGGGTCATCATGCCGATCACAGTGGCCAGCTGTGCGATGTTCAGAATGTTGAAAACCTGCCCGCCATCAGCGCCCGAGCGCGCGCCGTGATTGGGAAAATCGACGCTGAAAGTGGCGACACCCAATTCCGCATTCATGCCGGAGACGGTGAAATCCGATTCCTTGTCGCCGCCCAATCCATGAGCGTAGAACGCCACCGGCACGCGGCCCTGAGTGCGCGATGCTTTAGGCAGAGTCAGTCGGAATGGAATCCATTGTTCTTTCGGTGTCGCATTGAAATCCACGGCGCCGATGCCGTTATTGGTGCGGTAGTTGTCGGTGCGCAATTCGCCGGTGACGCGGGCGATTTTGTTGGCGCCGTAGCGCAGATAGGTGGTTTGCAGATTGCGTATTGGATGCTCATTTGCGAAGGTCTGATTCACCAGGCGGCGCATCGGCTCCACCACTTCATTCTGATCGCGCACGGTGAACAGGGTGGCGTTGCGAATATTGGCAGTGTCCAGGTTGAAGCTGGTAAGCGCCTGGGTCAGTTCGGCAAGGTACTCGCTTTGCGGGCTACCTTCGGGAAATTGAGCGCGCAGATCGGTGAAGTCGGCGGTTTCACCGGGAACGGATAAATCCTTGGTGACGGCGATCAGAATGCGATGGCCGAAGCTCCAGCGGCCGCGAGGATAAATCTCCAACACTTCCGAGGGCGCGCTGACGTTGCGACCGCGAGCGAAGGCGCTCAATTGCGTGCGGATTTCCACGGCTTCGCCGCTGGTTAAATCGAAAGCCAGTACAGCGCTGCCGCCATCCACCGGCAAGCTGGTGATATCAGGTCGGTGGACGAATTCGAATACCACCGCAGACGCCGCGGAAAAGCCGTGAGTGCCATCGAACACTTGTTGCGGTGTGAAGCCGTCGACAGCGGGTAATTGGGCGAACACTTCCGGTCGCAGTACATCGTCGCTGATATTGATCACGCGGCCGGTGGGAGAAGCTGAACTGGCTTCGCTCCAATAGTCGGAGGGAAATGGCAGGGCGCAGGTGGCAATGCTGAGCGGGTTGCAAACGCTGTTCGCTGCTTGGACGGTCAGTGGCAGTACGGAACTAGCGGCTAGGATGCTGGCGAGCAGGCGGGCCTTGATCATGGGGACCTCGAGCGCAGTCAGGAATCTTTTTTTTGGTTTTTTAGATGACGCCTAATCCCACTATGGGACAACGGTGCTGCTGATTCTTGGTGATTGCGGTCATCGGAGGATTATTTTGGTGACGGCTTGGTCGCAAAAGTCGCCGTACGGACGACCAAGGATATAGGGCGAGGACGCGAGGAAGAAATTTGTCAGGAAAGATCTAACGGTAAAACACTGTTAGGAAGAACCCCGCCATCCCCTGATCGGCGGATGACGGGAACAAGCTTAGTGTTATTACCACTCGCTACGCCGTTTCTTGCCGGCGCTTTTCGAAATCAGCCAGGTCAGCAGCATGCCCAGCAGTACCGCGCCGGCGCCCCATTTGATGCCTTCCAGTCGCTTGTCGTCCACCAGACGGGCGTTTTCCACCTTCAGTTTTTCGAGATCCACCTTCAGCAGCTCGGTGTCCTCCTGCAATTGGCGATAGGCTGCGTCCGTGGCGATGTGATTACGGCTCAGGTTCGCGACCCGGTTGAGTTCTTTCTGCAGATCAGTGGCGCTGCCGGATGCTTTTTCATAGTTGGATTTGGTGGTGTTCAGCTCGCTGTTGCTGGATTTGAGCTGATCATTGATATTCGCGTTGTCGGATTTCAGGCGCGCGATTTCCTTCAGTGCTCGTTCCAGCTGGTCTCGGGCCACCGGTTCGGCGGCGACGTATTCCGCTTTCACCCAGCCTTCCTTTTCCCCCACGCGCACCTGCACCCAATCTCCGCTTTCCTGCAGTTTTTCCATGGAGGTGCCGCTTTTGAGGAAATCCAGAATGCGGTATTCGGTGCCGGCACCAGAGCGCATGTCGACGCGCGGGCTGTCGTAGATGTAGATGGTCTGGGCCTGGGCGAGCAGGGGCAGCATCAGGCTGGCCGCCAGTGCTGGAAAGAAGAAACGTGCTTTCACTGTGATTCCCCGTAGCGTTTTAGGTGTGTGCGTCCTGCCTTGGGTGGGCAGTGTATGTCAGTTTGATGTCGTTGGAGCGTGAACGGTTCACCAGTCTGAATTCAGGGCAGCACTTTTTTGAAGGGTTTTACGGTCACTTTCTGGTAGACACCGGCTTCCAGATAAGGGTCGGCATCGGCCCAGGCCTGCGCGGACACCAGGCTGGCGAACTCCGCCACCACCAAGCTACCGGTGAAGCCGGCGGCGCCGGGATCCGCACTGTCGATAGCGGGATGAGGGCCGGCCAGCAGCAGGCGTCCCTCCGCTTGCAGAGCCTGCAGGCGGGCCAGGTGGGCGGGGCGGGTCTGCAGGCGCTTTTCCAGCGTGCCTGGCGCATCTTCACTGATGATGGCGTAGAACATGGTCAACCCCGCGTTTCCGGATTGTTTTCGTTGTGTTCCTCCCGCACGTAGCGGGAGAGATAGGCGAACTGGGCGAGCAGGAACAGCATATTCAGCACCGATTGCCCGATCATCTTGTAGGTGACCCAGGTGTCTTCATCGAAGTGGTAGACCACTACCAGATTGGTGGCGCCCAGCAGAATGAAGAAGGTGACGAAGCTGAGATTGAGCGGCAGCCATTTGTTTTCCGGCAGCTCCAGCTTGTGGTGGGGCATCTGTTTCAGGAATCCCTCCACCAGCGTGCGCACCAGATTGCGACGGCCGATGAACTGACTGCCCAGGAAAATCACGGCAAACAGCCAGTTGACGATGGTGGGCTTCCACATGATGAAGGCTTTGTCACGCAGTGCGACGGTGAGGCCACCCATCACCACCAGGATGCCGAAGGTGGCCAGGTGCATTTTTTCAACCTTGCGGGTAAGCAGCCAGTAACCCGCAATTTGCAGCGCGCTGGCGGCAATGAGGAGTTTGGTGGCGAGGAACATGTCCCGGGTCGTGAAATAAGCGACGACGAACACAACAACCGGAAAGAAATCGAAAAACTGTTTCATTGGTAATCAAAACATCCTGGAAGGGGCGGCCCAATGATAAGATATTTGACTTGCCTTATCACTAACGCCCGCACACCCCGGATTGCTCCCCTTGAACTTGAACCTGCCCAGCTGGATCGACCTGCATTTGCATAGCACCGCCTCAGACGGCGAATTGGCCCCTGAAGCGCTGGTGGCCGCAGTGGCGGAGGCTGGGGTTCAGGTCATGGCGTTGACCGACCACGATTCTGTTGCGGGGCTGGCCGCTGCCCGGGCTGCGTGTGAGGAACGGGGCCTGCAGCTGGTGAATGGGGTGGAGATCTCCTGCCGGCGCGACGCACTGGATGTGCATGTGGTCGGGCTGGGCATTGACCCCGAGAACGCAGAGTTGACCCGGCAATTGGCCGCGCAGATGGCCAGACGCGCCGAACGGGCGGAGATCATCGCGACCCGCCTGAAAAAAGCCGGTGTTGTCGATGTGCTGGAGGCTGCCAGCGTTGGCGCACCGCAGGGTATTCCGGCCCGTCCCCATTTCGCCCGCGCCCTGGTGGCGGCCGGTGTCTGCAAGGATGAGAAGGATGCTTTCGGCAAATACCTGGCGCTGGGCAAGCCCGCCTACGTGAAAATGGACTGGCCGGGACTGGAAGAAGCCATTGGCTGGATTCGCGGTGCCGGCGGCGTGGCCGTGCTGGCCCATCCGCATCGCTACAAATTGACCCGCACCCGACTGGATCTGCTGCTGCGGCATTTTCGTGAGGCCGGCGGCGGCGCAGTGGAAGTGGCTGTGGCCAACCAGGAAACCACCAGCGTGCAGCAACTGGCGGATTTCTGTAGCCGTTATGGATTGCACGCATCGAAAGGTAGCGACTATCACGGACCTTCCACCCGCTGGGTAAGGCCGGGCCGGATGCCCGCATTGCCATCGCGTTGCCAGCCGGTGTGGTCTTTACTGGGTATTCAGGAACAGGACGTACAACTTTCCCCATGACACAGATTTTTCATATTCATCCGGAAACGCCGCAGAAACGGCTGATCAAGCAGGCCGCTGACCGCTTGCGGGCGGGGGAAGTGATCGTGTACCCCACCGATGC
The DNA here is from genome assembly GCA_035539495.1 of Dongiaceae bacterium. Taxonomy (GTDB): domain Bacteria; phylum Pseudomonadota; class Gammaproteobacteria; order Pseudomonadales; family Ketobacteraceae; genus Ch67. Next base: position 3,063 of record DATLII010000242.1, on the reverse strand, counting down.
CGCCTATGCCGTCGGTTGTGCGCTGGAAAACAAGCGTGGACTGGAGCGGATCGTGCAGCTGCGACAGTTGGGGGAAAAACACAACTTCACCATTCTGTGTCGGGACTTGTCGCAACTGGCGACTTACGCCCGGGTCGACAACTGGGTGTTTCGTCTGCTGAAAGCCAACACGCCCGGCCCGTACACCTTCATTCTGCAAGCTACCCGTGACGTGCCGCGTCGACTGATGCATCCCAAACGCAACACCATCGGCCTGCGGGTGCCGGACAACGCCATTGTGCAATCGCTGCTGGAGGAAATGGGCGAGCCCATCATGAACACCACGTTGCTGTTGCCGGGTGATGAATATCCGATGACGGATCCGGAAGAAATCGCCGAGCGGGTGGGCAAACAAGTGGATTTGATCATTAATGGTGGTTGGGGCGAAATGGAAACCACCACGGTGGTGGATCTGGTGGATTCAGCGCCGGTGGTATTGCGGCAAGGGAAAGGCGATATAAAACCTTTCTCCTGATGGATTCAGGTTTCAGGGAGGAAACAGTATGGCAATCCGCATCGTCCGTTCCATGCTGCGATAGTTGCTGGAAGATCGTGGCGCGGTCATTGTTTGAACCGGGTTTCCTGATCAGTAGGCGGGAAAGACGATCGACCCTCCCGCCCGCAGATCACCCGTTATTGCAATGCTTCGATGGGCGCGCCGAAGTTGATGTGAAACACATCGCCGTCGATAGCCAGCGCCGGCACGGATTTCACGCCCAGCGTTAATGCTTCCGGTAGACGGGATTTGCTTTCACCCAAGTGCACGATTTCCAATTGGTATTGGCTAGGATTCAAGGCGTGGGCGAGCTTCTGTTCGGCATCGACACAGACAGGGCAGCCAGCATGATAAAAAACGGCTTTCGATTTCATACGCTCTTCCTTTTTGCTAGTTTGATGGTTGGCTAGGTTGGAAGCCAGCTATAAGGGCGTGCTGTTATAGCGGCGTGCTGTTGCGTGAGCACGGGGCCACTGTATGGCGTGCTACGGCACTAAAACAGTCGGCACCTTTCGGTTGGGTACGCACCTTTTGGTGTAAATTGGCGGGAAGCAAGGAAAATAAAAATGCAGCGGAGTCGGTCGGAATACGCGCGGCTGGAAGATGTGATCGGTTGCAAGTGGTCGGTGTCGGTGCTGCTGGCGGTGGCGCAAGGGGTTAATCGGCCCGGCGCGTTGGAGCGACAGATAGACGGCATTTCCACCAAGGTGTTGAGTGAGCGTCTGCGCAAGTTGAGTGCTTTTGGCCTGCTGGAGAAACAGGTGTTTCCCGAAGTGCCGCCTCGTACGGAATACCGTCTGACCCCTGTGGGGGAACGTCTGGTAGAGATCATCGGGCAGATACAACAACTGGATCGTGATGCTTCGCGTTGACAAGGAATTCCCGCATGCTCAATTGGCTTTTGCTTTGTGTTCCACTCACGCTGGCGCTGGAATACGGCGCACCGCAACAGCATCTGCTGATTTTCTTCGCCGCTGCGTTGTCGATCATTCCTCTGGCCGGCTGGCTGGGACAGGCCACTGAGCAACTGGCAGAGCGGGCCGGCGAAGGCGTGGGCGGTCTTCTCAACGCCACCTTCGGTAATGCCACTGAACTGATCATTGCGGTCGCCGCGTTGCGGGCAGGTTTGCACGATGTGGTGAAAGCGTCGATTGCCGGTTCCATCGTCGGCAATATTCTGCTGGTGTTGGGAGCCGCGATGTTGGGCGGCGGATTGCGTTTTCATGAGCAGCACTACAATGCCAGTGCCGCCCGGTCGCAGGCTACGCTGCTGACGCTGGCGGCGATCGCGCTGATTTTGCCGGCGGCTTATGGTGAAGTGGCTACAGCGGCGACGAGCAACCTTATCGGAACTCTCAGCGTGTCGATATCGGTCGTGTTACTGCTGGTTTATGCGCTGTTCCTGCTGTATTCGCTGATCACGCACAAGGATCTGTTCGCCGGTGAGGCACGTATCGATGAACCCGCGCACGCAGATCTATGGCCGGTGGGCAAGGCGTTGGGTGTATTGGCGTTGGCCACTGCACTGATTGCGTGGGTCAGCGAAATTTTGGTCGGCGCCATCGAGCCCAGCGCCGAAGAATTTGGCCTCAGCAAAATTTTTATCGGCGTGTTCGTGGTGGCGATTCTCGGTAACGCGGCGGAACATGCCACCGCGATTTCCGCCGCCATGAAAAATCGCATGGATCTGTCGCTGTCCATCGCCATTGGTTCCAGTGTGCAGGTGGCGTTGTTTGTGGCGCCGTTGCTGGTGCTGCTGAGTCTGTTCCTCGGTCCGGCGCCTATGGATCTGGCGTTTAACGGTGGGCTCACGTTGATCGTGTTGCTGGCGGTGCTGATCACAGGGCAAGTCGCCGGCGATGGTCGCTCCGATTGGCTGAAAGGGGTGCAGTTGCTGGCGGTATACCTGATTCTGGGATTGGCGTTTTTCTTTATCCCGGCCACTACGTGAAGGAACAGTCAGATGGCGGAAGCGCAACCTGGTAACGCAAAACTTCCCATCAATCCGCCGCTGACCGGTTGGCTGCGCTGGCTGCCGGGCCTGCAGATGTTGCGCACTTATCAGAAAGAGTGGTTCCGGCAGGATCTTGCGGCGGGACTGGTGCTGGTGTCGATGCTGGTGCCGGTGGGTATCGCCTATGCCGAGGCGTCCGGTGTGCCCGGCATTTGCGGTTTGTACGCCACTATCGTGCCGCTGCTGGCTTATGCACTGTTTGGCCCCAGTCGCATTCTGGTGTTGGGCCCTGATTCCGCGTTGGCGGCGCTGATTCTGTCGGTGGTGGTGCCGTTGTCGGCAGGCGATCCGGCGAAAGCTGTGGTCCTGGCCAGCATGATGGCGGTGGTAGCGGGTGTCGTGTGCATCGTGGCGGGTCTGTTGCGTTTGGGCTTCATCACGGAATTGCTGTCGAAGCCGATCCGTTATGGCTACATGAACGGTATCGCGCTGACAGTGTTGATCAGTCAGATACCGAAATTGTTCGGTATTTCGGTACCAGGGGAGGGACCGATTCGGGATGTCTGGCATCTTG
>DATLII010000241.1:0-6474 GCA_035539495.1 Dongiaceae bacterium | reverse complement strand
ACGTGGGAGCATGACCGGATTTCTATCGGCAAAATCAAATACAGATAGGCGCCAACAATTCCGGTGTCCTTCCTCGCCCTTCCAATGCGTTGCAAGTGCTACAAATGCGGTTGTAAGTACTGCAAACCATTCTGCTGCCGCCGTTTTCGGCAGTTGTGATTGTTATTCAGATTATGAGAATTAGGTTTGGTGCGCGGTGCCCCGTGGGGTACGTTTCAGCAACGTTAAAAAAACCTTCATGCCTTGCTGACACAGGTCCGAACAAAAGCGGACGAGGAGCATGAACGGAAAGCGCAAATGGTGACACAAAAGAGTGCATTCTGCCAGCAAACATGGACTGCGTTCGCCGCTGATTCGATACCATTGCCGGCTGAGTCACTCTGCATTCGTGAAAATCGAGTTCACCGGGCAGTTCATCTAGCATGGCCAACATCTCACCTGACACTGCGTACTTCGTACTTCACGGAACCATCGTCGGGCGCAAGATTTTCATTGCTGCCAAAGCCTAGGCAAGAAGTATACCCAGTGGGGCTACCGGTCATCCTGGACGAACGGCGCTGCCCGAGGCCCATTGCATCTGTTGCAGCGCCTGGCGTGCGATGTCGTCCCAATCGAAGCGGGAAAGAATGTCTCTGGTATCAACCTGATAGCAGTTGTAATCCGCCACTTGGATTTTCTGCGCCAGTGCGCGTTGATCGCCGGTGGTGAAATAGCAGGATGCCGGCAGTTTCAGATCGCGATTGGGTTCAATGTCACTCAGCAGTACCGGCCGACCGAAGCTGAGTGCTTCCAGCGCAGCAATCGGCAGGCCTTCGTGGTACGACGGCAACACAAACAGCGCGGCGTTGGCATACAGTGCTGCCAGTGCATCACCACTCTGAAAACCGGTGAAGATAATGCGCTCGCTCTGCTGGCGTAGCAGGTTGCGGGAAAAGTCATCCGGATGATCGGCTTGACCGGTTATAACCAGCGTGCCCGGCAATTGCGAATCGACAAAGGCCTGTACCAAATCCTGAAAACCCTTTTCCGGCACGAGGCGACCGACGGCCAGCACGTACTGGCGTGGTTGCAGACCAAACTGCTGCAGCACCGGGTGATTTTGCAGAACGGCAGGATCGCGCTGTTCGATGTTGGCGCCGTTAGGTATGTAAATCAGCTTGCCGGCATGCGTTGGATATTGGCGTTTCAGCTGCTCACACAGAGACGAACCGACCACGATGGTGCGATGGGCTGAGCTGATGGCCAGCCGCTCTCCCGTGCGCAGCAGAAAGCGGGCAATGCGATTCCACTTTTGCCGTTGATAGTCGGCGCCGTGATGCGTGATCAGTACTTTCATGCCCAGCAGCCGTGCCAGCGGTGACAGCAGGCCCGGACCGATGGCATGAATGTGAACCAGATCGGCGCGAGCGATGAAGCGCGCATACAGGACAGCTAGAAAGGTGTGAAGAATGGTTTCCAGATATTTATTGCGAACCGCCCAGAGTGATACGACTTCGACACCTTGATAGGACGAAAGAGGGTCTTTCAGATAAGGGCTGCGGCCAGTGACCTGCAGCTTGATACCGTCGTCCAAGGCCGCGATGCGAGGATAAATCTGCTCGCAGTGCTTCTCGATGCCGCCCATGATCCCCGGAATGCCCCGCAACCCGATTGCGCAAATCTTCATGAAATACCCGCTGTCCTTTGCTGCCAAATTCACGATTGTGGAACCGGTTCGGCCGTTGGCGAAAGCGCCAGGGCTGCACCGTACTGCGCCACAGCTTGCTCGATGCTGAAGTGGCGGATGCGTTCACGGCTGCGCGCACAATAATGCGCATGCAACGCCGGATCACTCATCCACTGCAATGCTTGCACCAACGCTGTCTGATCATTGACGGGAACCAGGACGCCGTGTTCAGCCTTGAATGCAGAATTCGGATTGACGCGGACGCAATCGTGCAGAATTTCCGCGGGACCTGATTCGCAATCGGTGGCGATCACCGGCAGGCCCAGTGCCATGGCTTCAGCCATCGCGTTGGGAAAACCTTCCGCCAGCGAGGAAAACACCGCCAAGCGGGCGCGGCCCATGACCGCGTAAGGATTGTCGAGGAATCCGCCCAGGATTACCCGTTCCTGCAATTGCAAATCATTGATCAACTGTTGCAGTGCTGCGTGTTCCGGGCCTTCGCCCAGTATCACCAGTTTTTCCTGCAAGCCGGCCTGCTGATAGGCCTTGATCAGCAGGTTGAAATTCTTGTTCGGCACCAGACGGCCGACACTCACGATGTAATCACCCGTAATGGCAATTGCGGGCGGTTGCGTCGCCAATTGCGCCAAGCGGGGCAGGTCGTAAGGATTGTAGATCACCTGCAGTCTGTGTGTACTAACGTTGAAGCGTTGTTCGAGTTCCACACCGACGCCGCGTGACACCACCAGCACCCGATCGGCCAGGGGATAAAGCACGCGCACAATGGCCTTGTTGATTGCTGCTTTCCATCCGCTGCCGAAATGGCTGGAGGTGTTGATACGTTCGCTGATCAGGCAGCGATAACCCAGCAGACGAGCCGCGACGATGTTGGCGCAATTGGCGCGGTTAAGAAAACTCAACACCTGGTCCGGTTGGATCTGACGCAGGCAGCGATACAACTGCTGGATGCTGGGTATCATGCCGCTGCGACAGTCGAGGGTAATTTTGTTGACCTGCGGCGGAATCGTGTAGCGTTCGACGGCCTGATCCAGCAATACCAGATACAGATCGACGTCGGAGAGAGAGAGCGCTAACTGGTCCAGCAGAATGCTGAGAACCCGTTCGGCGCCGCCGCCTTCAAGTGAGTTGATGACAAAGACGATACGTTGCCTGGTCGGAGTGTTTGCGTCGCGCTTCATTCCTGTCTGAATCCTTGTTGCTGATGTCCCATTCAGGCAAGCACGTATCATGCCCGAGTTTGACTGATACAACCATACAGGTCATTCGCGCATGCGCAGGCGTTCACAAAGTTGTGACAGGATAATGAAGCAAGTGGACGAATCGAAAAGAAAAAGGCACGTCGTGCTGACGTGCCTTAGTCTTAGAGGTAAGAATCAACGGGACATCAGGTTCCCCATTGTTTCTCTTTGATCTCTTCCAGGGTTTTGCAATCGATGCAGAGGTTGGCGGTGGGGCGGGCTTCCAGACGGCGGATGCCGATCTCGATGCCACAGGCGTCACACCAGCCGTATTCTTCTTTTTCGATTTTGTCGAGGGCTTGATTGATCTTGCGGATTAGCTTGCGTTCACGATCGCGGGTACGGAGTTCAAGGCTGAATTCTTCTTCCTGAGTAGCGCGATCGGCCGCGTCGGGCAGGCTGACGGATTCATCTTTCATGTGGTGTACGGTGCGATCCACTTCTTCCATCAGTTCCTGGCGCCACTTGAGCAGGATAGCTTTGAAATGCTCCAGTTGGCCCTTGCTCATGTACTCTTCGCCTTTGGCCGGTTCATAGGGCGTGAACTGGGAGCGTGAAAGCTCGACGACATTTTTCTTCTTGCGTGTTGCCATAAGCATTGTCCTCGTAACTGCTCAATCTTTATTCATATCACAAATCTCAAGATTGGCAAATTCCTGTACCGCACCGAAGCCGTTCGCTGAACGCCGCTCCGAATTTGCCGTCATTCGCTACCTGCCCCCGTCACACGCCCAGGCGGGCGTTGTATTTCAGGCTGTTATATTATCGGTGGCCGGACTGTGCGGACAGGCCCGGCCAGCAGCGAACGCCCGATCATAACCCCATTTTCAGGGCTATGGAATACTGGCTGTCCGTGATCTTTTACCACTTATGTGAATCCCCGATGACAGAAGGATGGCAACCTTGGTACCCCTTGCGACGCGGCTGAACCAGATCAAATCCTTTCATGTGATGGCACTACTGGACCGGGCCAAGCAGCTGGAAGCCCAGGGGCGCGACATCATCCATCTGGAGGTGGGGGAACCGGATTTTCCTACGCCAGACAATGTGGTAGAGGCAGGAATTCGCGCCATGCGGCAGGGGCATACCCGCTATACCGCCCCTACGGGATTGCCGGAGCTGAAGCGGGCGATAGCTGCCTTTTACCAGTCCCGTTACGGAGTGGCGCTGGACTGGCGGCGGGTGGTGGTGACGCCGGGTGCGTCCGGTGCCATTGCCCTGGTGACGGCGCTGCTATTCGATCCCGGGGCGGGGGTGCTGCTGGCGGACCCGGGCTACCCCTGCAATGACAACTTTCTTCGATTGCTGGGAGCGGTGCCGCAGCGGGTGGCCACGGGGCCGGCGTCGCGCTATCAACTGACGGCGGAACTGGTGCGGCAGCATTGGCAGCCGGATACCCGTGGTGCATGGGTGGCCTCGCCCTCGAATCCGACCGGTACGTTGCTGTCACTGGTGGAGCTGGGCGCGATCCAGGCCGAGGTGGATGCCAGGGGAGGTGCCCTGCTGGTGGATGAGATTTACCACGGCCTGACCTATGGATTGGACGCCGAGACGGCCCTGGCGCTGCCGGATCCCAATGCCAGCCTGTTCGTGGTGAACAGCTTTTCCAAGTACTTCAATATGACCGGTTGGCGCCTGGGTTGGCTGGTGGCGCCCGAGGCCTACATCGAGCCGCTGGATCGCATGGCGCAGAATTTCTTCCTGGCGCCGCCCACGGTGGCCCAGCATGCGGCACTGGAAGCCTTCTCCCCGCAGAGCATTGCGGTTTATGAGCAGCGGCGCGAGATCCTGCGTCAGCGTCGGGATTTTCTGGTGCGCGAACTGCCGGCATTGGGAATCAAATTGCGCTGCGTGCCCGAAGGCGCGTTCTATCTTTACTGCGATGTGTCGGCGATCACCAACGACAGTTTTACCTTCTGCGGCCAGGTGCTGGAACGGACCGGGGTGGCGATCACGCCCGGTATTGATTTTGGCGAGCACGAGGCGAATCACCATGTGCGTATCGCCTACACAGCCGATCTGGGACGATTGGGACAGGCAGTGACGCGGCTGAGGGATTTCATCGCGCGGGGCGCAGCATGATCTTCGATCCGCCGCTGCAGCGCGGCGTGCTGATTCAGCGCTACAAGCGTTTTCTGGCCGATGTACAGCTGGACAACGGTGAGCAGATCACATTGCACTGTCCCAACACCGGCTCCATGAAAAACTGCGCCGAGCCAGGCTGGGGTGTGTGGTTTTCTGATAGTGGTAATGCCCAGCGCAAATACCGCCACACCTGGGAATTGGTGCAGAACGCCGACGGCTCACGAATTGGTGTGAATACAGGCCGTGCGAATTTGCTGGTGAATGAGGCAATTTCCGCCTACGCGATTCCTGCGCTGCAAGGGTATGATCGTGTGCGCGCAGAAGTGAAGTATGGCAGCGAGAACAGTCGAATCGATTTGCTGCTGGAGCGTCCCGATGCGAATTGTTTCGTCGAGATCAAAAGCCTCACGCTGGGTGAAGGTCGCACGGGTTTCTTTCCCGATGCGGTTACCGAGCGGGGCCGCAAGCATCTGCGCGAGCTGATGAGCATGGTGCAACAGGGCCATCGCGCTGTACTGTTGTTTTGCGTGCAACATACCGGTGTGGATTCTGTGCGGCCTGCTGATCATATCGATCCTGCGTATGGCCGGCAGCTGCGCGAAGCGGTTGATGCGGGTGTGGAAGTGTTAGCATGGCGCTGGCAGTTGTCGGAGCGTGAGCTGACGTTGGAGAAAGAATTGCCGGTGCTGCTGGATTAAGCAGCATTTGATATCGATACCAAAAAAATCATTAACAACAACATCAACGAAAATTGAAAGGGGAAACCATGACAATCGCTTACTGGTGCGTTCTGGCCATCATCATGATGCCGTATCTGTGGGCGGGCATCGCCAAGGGCAGTGCGCCGAAATTCAATAACGCCCGGCCACGGGAGTGGCTGAGCAAACTGGACGGTCGTGGTGCCCGCGCCAACTGGGCGCAGCAGAACAGTTTTGAAACCATGCCGGGTTTTATTGGCGCAGTGATCATTGCGCATCTGGCTCAGGCACCCCAGCATCAGATCGATCTGATTGCCGTCAATTTCGTGGTGCTGCGTCTGTTGTACGGTTATCTGTATCTGGTGGATCAGGCGACACTGCGTTCCGTGATTTGGGCGGCAGGTGTTGCGTGTGTGATTGCTCTGTTTGTCATCAGCGCCTGACGTTTTGCTTTTTGCAGTTGGCACCGACTTACCGTTCACGTCGGTGCCAACATTCCGCCAAGAAACCCCGCCACGAAATTTTTTCTTCCAATCGGTTCTGTTCAGCCTGCCATCGCGTGGGATTGTCCTGATTGCACCGCTTTGTTGCGCGCCTTCCCGTTAACATGACGTTATCTGGTTCATCGTCCTGAATGATGACATCGGCCCCGGGGCGCCCTCTGCTCCGGGATCTTTTGGCCGCGCATCTGGTTACCCCTGGGAGCGCGGCTTTTTTTTGCTAGTGCAAATCCTCGTGCCATAACGCCACTTCCATACGATCGCCG
>DATLII010000240.1:0-3317 GCA_035539495.1 Dongiaceae bacterium | reverse complement strand
AGCTCATCCAAAGTGAATACCTGTTTGGCCAGACCATTTCGAACGTAACCGTAATAGTCGGGCTTGTCGCTGGGGGTGATTTCAAAATAAATGCAGGGCACGTCCAATAACGATGCTTCCAGATGAATGCTGCTGTTACCTGCCACCAGGCAATTCACACCCGATAGAAACTTCGCAACGTCTTCCTGTTTGGGATTGCTGAGCCGAACACCCGGCACGTTGGACAATATATCCACGTACTGCGCCGTGTATTTTTCCTTCTGCCCCGGATGCCAACGCAAGCAAATCGTGATGCCGTGCCGAGCGATGGCTTGCACCAAGTCGATGACCACTGCGGCATCGTCCAACGCATTGATGGCCAGCCCGACTTCACTTTTCACCGGCACCATCTGCCGTTGCAATTGCTTTTTCTGGCCTGACAGAAACACAGTAGGCATCGGCACCATCCGCAACCAAGGCGGCTGATTGGATTCGCAGGCCTCGTAGGCTTTCAGCGCACATTCGCCGTCCAGAAACGCGTAATTGACGCGCAATGCAGGGAAATAACTGCTCACGGATGCGTGCTGCAAATAGACGGTCTTGATGCCCAAGTGATGGGCCACGGCCATCATGCAGCGGTTCGGCACTATATGATCGTTGGCCGTCATCACAAATTGCGGCTTGGTTTTACGCAGCAACCAGTGGAAATACACCAAGTAGCCGTACACCCGGCAGAATATGTCGATATACCATTCCAGCGCGGCGGGGTGTTCTTTCTTCAAATCCCGATACAGCGATCGAAACCGCACGATCAACACCAGCAGCGCTTTCAGTTCCACCCACCAGCCTAGCCGACATGGCACATAACGCCCGCGATGTTCCGGGTGGCGCATCAATTCGGGATCTGCAATGGCCAATACACCGATCTGTTTGTTGCGCAGTTCATCAATGGTGGCATTCAGGGAATGCATCTGGTTAATCGACTTGGCATAAACCAGCACATCGATTTTCTGCGTCGGCACCTGCGGCGATGCGCGCCACGTCAGGCCTTTCAGCACGCCATAAAAAAACCACAGCAGGCGTCGAACCATGCCGTGCAGCCGTGGCGGTGTCCGGGTCAGATGCGGCAGATTACGCAATTGCCGACCATGCAGATAGGCCAGCCATACTTCCGGCTCCTCCTGCAGAATGGCGCGGATGTCAGTAAACCAGCTCATCGCCGTGCCACCTTGTCGAATTGCACCGGCGTGTTGGCTTTCACATCCGTCAACACCCGTTTACCGACAATGTCCTGCAGGTATTTTGGCGCAACGCCAAAACCGGGACGCACACTGCGAATTACCGACTCCGTAATCAGATCACCGGCTTTCAAATCCTCGACAAAATAAAGGGAACGCCGGAATTGAACATTGCTCTGCTCACTGGATTTGCGCGCATAGTTGACTGCTCCCAACGCGCGCCAGGCGGTGCGCACATCGCGACACAGTGCAGCCAGCTCCGGCGGTTCCAGTGAAAAACTGTCGTCCGGGCCACCACCGTTACGACTCAGAGTGAAATGTTTTTCGAACAGACACGCGCCCAACGCGACGCTGGCAATCGCCGTTGCGTTATCGAGCGTGTGATCGGACAAACCGGTTACCAGGCCGAAGCGCTCCATCATGTCGGGAATGGTGCGCAGATTATAATCCTCCGCCGGCGCCGGGTAGCCACTCACGCAATGCAGCACCGCCAATTCCTTGCAGCCCGCGTCCTGCGCCGCTGCAATCGCTTCACCGATTTCATCCGCATCCGCCATGCCGGTGGAGATGATCATGGGTTTGCCGGTGCCGGCAACGTAACGGATCAGTGGCAGATCCACCGCTTCAAATGACGCAATCTTGTAAGCCGGTGCGTCGAGATCCTCCAGCAGATCAACAGCGGTAGTATCAAAAGGCGAACTGAAAATAGTGATGCCCAGCGTGCGGGCGTGTTCAAACAGCGGCACATGCCACTCCCAGGGCATATGGGCTTCCTGATATAACTGGTATAGGGTCTTTCCGCCCCACAAACCACCTTTGATCTGGAATTCATCGGCATTGCTATTCAGCGTGATGGTGTCCGCGGTATAGGTTTGCAGTTTCACCGCATCGGCGCCGGCTTTTTTGGCTTCCGTAATGATGTTCAGCGCAGTGGACAATTTTCCGTTGTGATTGGCAGACAGTTCCGCCACCACATAGGGCTCAGCATCCGCCGCGATGCGGCGACCTGCGATATATATTTCCGGTTGAATCGAAATTGATTGAATCGACATTAAGGAGTCCCTCCCTCTTGCAACTGCCATTCATTGGCCAACAGACCAAAACAGATCAAGTCGTGATAGCGCGCACCGTCGAAATGATGCCGGCGCAAAACGCCTTCCTGGGTGAATCCCATCCGCACATGAAACCGGATGGAGCTTTCGTTGTGGGCCAGCGCCTGGCCTTCCACTTTGTCGAAGCCCAGCGCATCAAATGCATATTGCAGTGCCGTCTGGCCCATCTGGCTGCCGGTTCCGCGCGGCGCCCCCGGTGCCACATAAAAACCCCATTCCGCCACGCCGCCCTGGGCCAACGCCTGAAAGCTGACGAAACCCAAGGGATCACTATCGTTTTCGGAAGTACTAGTTTCAAAAATCAGCAGGTGACGTCCATCGTCCCGTGATGCGCGGGCAAACCATTGAATGTGTTCCGCCAGACTGATTTCATGCTGCGTCAGCATGAAGCGCCTCACGGCCTCGTGATTGCGCCATGCCAGCACCTGCTGCAGGTCATCGGTGGTCATCGGGCGAACCCGCTGTTGGCCTAGCATCATCGCCTGCTCCTGGCTGTTTGATTCTGTTCGCTGCCCATTTGGGCCATGACCCGGAACACTCCCAGGCCATCGGTAATATCGGCTGCTGCGCGTGTCATGGCCGCTCGCGCCTGAGCAGATTCCTGCAAACGTTTTAACTGCGGCGGCAGATCCATCGCAATTTGTTGCGGCCCTGACAATATGGCTGCCGCTTCCGCCCGGGCCAATGCACAGGCTACCTGTTTCTGATTGTCGGCCAACACCACCATGATGGTGGGCAATCCCAAACAACAACGCTCCCACGCGGTGGAGCCAGCAGCACCAATGGCCAGATCACTGTCGGCCATCAATTGCGCCATCGTATCGACACCGGTGAGCACTTGGGTGGGGCATCGCATCGTTCCCGCGATATCCCGCACGGCGTCCAACCAAGGTGCGGTGGAACCCATCACAACCGTAATTCTGCTTTCAGCAGGCCAGTCGGTTGTCTGCAACGCTTGCAGCACGCTTCCGGTTGCGTTGTCCTGATC
>DATLII010000239.1:0-1575 GCA_035539495.1 Dongiaceae bacterium | reverse complement strand
GGTATGGTTGATCGGTTGCGGCGGCAGATCGGGCAATTGTCCCAGCGGAATCGGCGTCGGTGATTCGAACAGCTTGGCGCCTTTATTGGCGGCGCTGTCAGGGCGTTCGGCGACAGGCTGATCGATAAAGCCCAACCAGGCGATGAAATCCGCCAGCACAGTGCGGGCCGCCAATACTTGGCGATCCACCAGTTGTTCGCGCTTGGTGCTCACCTGTTCGGTCACGGCGATGGCGTCCAGCAATTTGGTTTGCAGATTCACGCGATTGGCGGCGGTGATCAATTCGTCCACCAGCGATTCCACGGCTGCTTTGGGGAAACCGAAAAATGCCATCAGACGCTGATCTTCCGGAATATTGCGCAGGTGGCTGATCCACTCGCGCAGTACAGCCTGGGCGTAGCGGGCGTCGCTGCCCAGATTCAATGAGGGTGCGGATTTGGTGCTGGCTTTGGGCGCGCTGTCGCTGGCGAACAGATCCAGATCGTCGCCGAGGCTGATCAGGTCGCCGCCCAGGTTGAGGGCGCCGGCAGTTTCTGCTGGTGTTCCCGTGGCGGAGGGTGCAGAGGCTGCTATCGGCTCATCGTCCACGCGCAGATACAGCGTACGCAACAGATCATCGGGCAATTGCAGCCGCTGCAGAAAATCGCCGAGCAGGACGGCGCGCGGTTTCAGCGCATCCACAATCTGCTGGGCAATTTTCTTTTTCTTCTCCATCTCGCCGGCGCCTTCCGCCAGGAACCAGGGGCCCAGACGGTTTTCCACCAGATCATGCACCAGGTCGTCGAGTTGCTCGCGAATACGCTCCAGCTTCACACTGCGCAGCGCGACTTGTTGCAAATAGCCGGTGACGCCACCCATGCCGCCGTCGTTCAGCGCCATCATGGAGTCCCAGGCGTTGGCGGGTTCGCGCACGTGTTCGCGTACGGTTTCATCCTCAGAGAATGTGCGCCGCATCAAATTCAGTTGTGGCGCCATTGTGGCGTTCACTGCTTTTTCTTCGCCGTTTTCAATATCGATAAACGCCACTTTCATGCGCGGCTTGCGCACCAGAAAGGTGTTGTTGAACGGCTGCCCCGGCACCCATTCCTGCATCCAGGCGTATTGGCCGAAGCGTTCCAGCATCGCCATTTTCATCATGCCGCCGCTGCCCCAGGCGATCTGCAGAATGTCCTCGGCATGATCCAGCGAGTTGCCGATGCGCATGTCGAACATGGTGATGGCCCACAGCAGGCCGGATTTGCGGCGGGCACGTACTTCCGGCGTGCTGCCTTGTGTACGTGCAATCCATTCGGTGAGCACCGGGCCCACACTGGTGACGTCGGATTGTTTGTTCGACGGCGTGCACACGATCAGCACGTTCATTTCCTGGCTGTCGGTGTAGCGTTCGAACAGATAGGCCACCTTGCCGCGCAGAATCAGTTGTGCCACCGGATTGGCGTCGTCGCTTTTTACCGCGCGGCGTACGTCGTCGAGCGACTCCACGCTGAGGCGGCCGCGATAGCCGGGGAAGTCCAGCAGATCGACATCCTCGAACATCGGCTCGCGGGTTTTTTCCACCAGCGGGAAAATCAGTTC
>DATLII010000238.1:0-7858 GCA_035539495.1 Dongiaceae bacterium | reverse complement strand
CATCAGGACACAAGCAATCACCACCGCTGATCCCAAAATGCCGAGCATTTTTCGCTGCGGGCCTTTCCAGGCCACCATCAATAATCCGCCGACCAAGGTGCCAACACCGGCCATCGACTGAATCATGCCCAGATCGGTTGTGGTGCCGATGCTGAGCACCAGCGGCAAAATCAATACCTGCACCGCCGACACGTTGAACCAGATCAACGTAAATAAATAGAGACCACCCAACACGCCCGGCTTGGATTTGAGGAAGCGATAACCTTCGGCGATATCGCTCCACAGGGATGTGACTTTGTCTTTTGCAGATTGAGGCAACGCTGGCAATGTCACCACGGCCAATGTGATCAGGCCGATGGCGTAGCTGATGATATCGATGGCGAAAATGCCGGTCATGCCGATCTGATCCAGGGTGACGCCCGCCAGGATGGGCCCGGACAACTGCACGACACCGAACACTAAACCGAGAGAACCGTTAGCGCGACTGAGGCTTTCCTGCGGCACCAGTGTGGTGATTATCGATGAAAAACCGATCTGCAAAACCGTTCCGCACACCGATGCGATCGGCACGACCAACAGTATGTGCCAAACCTGAAGCGTCTCAGCCCAATACAGCAGCGCGAGCGTCAACGTGACCAGGGCACTGCCCAATTGTGCACTGAACAGCACACGTTTGCGATCCCAGCGGTCGATGATGGAGCCGATGATTGGACCTAATAGAATACCCGGTACCGTGGACGCGACGGCAATGACGGTAAAATTGGTGACGTTGCCCCCGGTCTTGTAAGCCCAGACACCGAGAGCGAAATTGGTGAGCGTTGAGCCCAGCAGGGATAAGGATTGGCCAACCAGGATGAAGTAAAAAAGCCGTAAGCCCGACATCGATTCACAGGACCGTTATTCTTGTTTTGGCGGAATGGCCGAATGGTAGCTTATATTGAAGGCATGGTATAGTTTTTGGATTGCCCTCACCGCTGTGGACAACAATAAGAAAACGATGAGCTTCTACCGAACCCCGTCCCCCCTCGAATTCAGTTATATCGCCAGCGACCTGCCCGACACTTCCCCGATGGTGAATCAGTTCTTCGTGCATGGGGAAGGCAATATCGACCGGCAGCAATTGCAGGATGCGTTGATTCGCGCCGCTGAAGCGAATCCTGGTATGCATACCAAGCTGAAAGGCTTTTGGGGCTGGCGCCACTGGGATGATGCCGGCCCGCGACCCCTGCTGGAAGAAATCGACGCTCCTAAATGGGATGGCATGAGTTCCGAAGGCTGCCCACGCCTTGGGCAACCGATCGATTTGCGCAAGGATCCGTTGTGCCAGGTGTCCATGATTCGCGCAGCCGGCGATCTGTTTTTGCTGTTTCGTACTCACCATGCAATTTCCGATGGGCGCGGCACTGTGCATTACATGCACGATGTTTTTCGTATTCTGCGCGGTGAAGCGCCGTTGGGTTCGACGTCCAAACTGACGGAGTGGGATATTGCATTGCGGGAAGAACGTCCTCCACGACCGATCGTGGAAGGTGGTAGCCTGCCGGTACTGAAATGTGCGCAGCATCCTGGCGAACGGGGTTGTCGCTGGCAGCGATTTTATTGGGATGGCGATCAGAACCGTTTTACCGCAAAACTGATTTTTGCTTTGGGCCAACTGGCGCGAGAACATCATGGAGAAGGCAAAGTGCTGCTGCGCATTCCCAGTGATTTGCGTCGCTACATGAAGGAAGACGAAGGGTTTTCCATTGCCAATTGCACAGGCGCACTGGATCTGGAGATTGCGGCTGATACATCAATGAACCAGATCCGTTCGATGATTGTGAAAGCCATGCGGCAGAAAGAAGATCTGTCACCGTTCATGGAGCAACACAAACATGCGCGCTGGCTGCCGGGATCGATGTTCCGGCAGTCGGCTGAATCATTGAATAAACTGCACAGCGCTGGCCGCTATCGCATGACGGGGGTCATTAGCTACATGGGCGATGTGGGTGAGGAATTATTTCGCTGCCCAGGCTTTTCGCCGAAGTCGCTGTTTGGGGCGCCGATTGCGCTGGAAAACCGGCCTATTTTCGTCGGGGCGTCGACGCACGGCAAGATCACCAGTATTTTTGTGGGAACGCCGAAGGCGCTGGCAAACAAGGAAGATTTGCAGGCTTTTTGCTCGTTGCTATCGGAACGATTGCATGCGCTTTGATTGGCTGTTCATGTCAGCTTTCTCTTTGCACGACTGAAATTACACTCGAACAGCCAATAAAAAAGGGACCATTTTACGGGTCCCTTTTTTTACATGCTGATCACGCTTATTGATGGCAACGCGATTAAAAGCATTCCTTCATCGACGTGCGGATGATATCCAACCCCTGTTGCAGCTCGCTTTCCGATACCGTCAGCGGCGGCAGCAATTTCATCACCTGCCCTTTGCGGCCGGCATTCTCGATGATCAGGCCTTTCTCGAAACATTTCGCCAGCACACGCTCGATCAAATCGTTGTCGCCGGTGACGCTGAAATCCACACCCCAGATCAAGCCCAAGCCCCGTAATGGCAGACGCGGATCAATTTCCTCGATGATGTTACGCAGCGCCCCTTCCACGAAGCGGGCTTTTTTCTCCACCTGTTGCTGCATGTCTTGCGATGTCCACATTTCCAGCGCAGCGGCGCCGCCGATAAAGGCCAACTGGTTACCGCGGAAGGTGCCGTTGTGTTCGCCCGGGGACCATTTGTCCAACTCCGGTTTCAGCAACACAATCGCCATGGGCAGACCGTAGCCGCTGATGGATTTGGACAGTGTGATCACGTCGGGCACGATACCGGCACGTTCGAACGAGAAGAAATTGCCGGTGCGGCCGCAACCGACCTGGATATCGTCCACGATCAGCAGAATATCGTGTTTGTCGCAGAGGGCGCGCAATTGCTTGAGCCACTCCACCGACGCCACCACGATACCGCCTTCGGCCTGAATGGTCTCCACCAGCACAGCAGCAGGTTTATCGAAACCGGAACTGCTATCGGACAGCACTGCGTCCATGTAGGCAATGGTGTCGATCTTTTCCATGGCGCCGAAGGGATACGGCATGAAGCTGACATTGGGCAGCGTGGTACCCGCGCCTTTGCGATTGTATTGGTTACCGGTGCAGGCCAGGCTGCCCAGGCTCATACCGTGGAAGCCGCCCTGGAAGGCAAAAATATTGGAGCGGCCTTTCACTTTGCGCGCGATTTTCAGCGCTGCTTCCACTGCGTTGGTGCCGGTAGGCCCGCAGAATTGGACGCGATAATCCAGCTTGCGCGGTAGCAGTATTTTGTCTTGCAGCGCCTGAATGAATTGGCCTTTGGCGACGGTGTACATGTCGAGGGCGTGCATGATTCCGTCGTCACGCAGATAGTCGATCAGCTTGTCGCGGATGAAATCCGGATTGTGGCCATAGTTGAGGGCACCGGCACCGGCGAAAAAATCCAGGTAGCGACGGCCGCCCTCGTCTTCAATGAAGGAGCCTTTGGCCCGCTTAAACACGGTGGGAAACGCACGACAGTAGGAACGCACTTCGGATTCATACTGCTGAAATACTTCGGTACCCATTCAATGCCTCATAGCTTGTTCTTGTTATCGGTTGTGAAGATGGCGGTCAGTTGACGCGCCAGAACCGGCGCGTTATCGCCCTGCATCAGGGTTTCGTGACTACCCGGTACAGTATGGCACGCCATCCGCAAACCGGTGTGCTGCCAAGTTGAGCCGGACGCGATGCCAGTGGCTTTGGCAACAACATTATCCTGTGCCGTAAAATGATGCACGTTTGCCTGTACCGTTTCCACTTCATATTGTGAGGCGAAGCGGTGATTCGTGATGGCGACCGCAAACAACGCGTCAAACTGGGCGCGGGGGAAATCCGCAGGAATGGAGCCGGCTGCGATGCCCGTGCGATACAGCCAGTCGGTATAAGCCTCTGTTTTACTGTTGGAATCGCCAGCAGTGGATTCCTGACCACCGGCCGGCAACGCTTTGCCCAACGCGGCGCCCAGGATTTGTGCATCGTCCTGATGGGACTGGCGCAGGTGGGCTGGGCTGTAGCTGTCGAGCAACACCACATCTGTCACGGTTTCGCCTTGTGCTTCCAGCGCGCGAGTCACCGCCAGGGCGAAAATGCCACCGAGGGATTGGCCTGCCAGACGATAGGGTCCGGCTGGCTGTTCGGCACGGATCAGGCTGACATACTGCTCCACCATTTCTGCCAAATTGGTGAATGGCGGCTGAGCGCCGGACAGGCCGCGGGCGCGCAAACCATACACGCTGAAATTGCTTTGCAGTGCGCGAGCCAGATCAGCGTAAATCAGCACGTCGCCACCGACAGGGTGGATCACGAACAGCGGCGGCTTGTCGTTGCCGGCGTCATTTCCGGCGATAGGCACCAGCAGCGATTCACCTGCTTCACCGCCCTGCCCTATCAACTGCGCCAATTTCTCGATTGATTGTGTCGCGAGCAACGCAGCCACTTGCAGTTGCGTGCCCAGTTCCTTGTTGATGCGCGCCATGATGCGCACGCCAATCAGAGAGTGGCCGCCCAATTCGAAGAAGTTGTCGCGCACGCTGACGCGCTCCACCGGCAGGAAGGCTTCCCAGATGGTGGCGAGCTGCGTTTCCAGTTCATTGCGTGGTGCCACGTAATCCGCACCACCCAGCTGGATGCTGTCGGGGCGTGGCAATGCTTTGCGATCGATTTTGCCCGCAGGCGTGAGCGGCATTTTTTCCAGAACCGTGATGGCTGCCGGCACCATGAAGTCCGGCAGACGCGCGCGCAACTGCGCTCGCAACGCAGTGGGTTCCAAGGTGCCGGCTTCTTCGGTGGCCACAACGTACGCGGCCAACGCGGTGCCACCGGGCATGTCGTGACGCACGGTGACGACGTTTTCACGGACACCCGGCAGCGCGGAAACGGCTGCTTCCACTTCGCCCAATTCGATGCGGAAACCACGTACTTTTACCTGGTTGTCGACGCGATCCAAGTATTCCAAGGTGCCATCGTCTAACCAGCGCCCGAGATCACCTGTGCGATACAGCATACCGCCCTTGGTGCCGGGGAACGGATTGGGTACGAAGGCTGCTGCGGTTTTTTCCGGATTTTTCCAGTAGCCTTCGCCTACGCCGATACCACCGATGCAGATTTCGCCGGGAACGCCTGGAGGAACCAGCCGCATCTGATCATCAACGATGAATACGTCCAGGTTCGCCAGCGGTTTGCCGATGGGCACACTCTTACGATCTGCCGGCAACGGTGCGTGGATTGAAGCTTGAATCACGTCGTCGGCTGCTTCGGTGGGGCCGTAAGCATTGACGACCGGAATCTGCGGATACAGTGCCAGCCAATCGTTTACCAGATCTACAGAAACGGCTTCGCCGGTGGCCATCATCCAACGCAACGATGGCAGCGCACGCTGCTCTTGCGGCAGGGAACGGACATGTTCCATCAGCAATTGCAACGCGACCGGCACCAGTTCCACTACGCTGACATCGTGCTGTTTGACGAGGTCGAACAGTTTGCGGGAATGGGTGACATCATCCAGCACCACGACCTTGCCACCGCAGGTGACCGGGCCGATAAACTGCCATACAGAAATATCGGACGACGCCGGTGCAGTCTGCAGGAAACTGAAATCCTGCTTGAATTCCAGCGCAAGACGTTCCGATTCGATGTGGTTGAGTGCGCCGTCGTGGCGGATCAGAGCGCCTTTGGGCAAGCCGGTGGAACCGGAGGTGTAAAGCATGTAGGCGCGATCACGCGGTGAACATTCCAGATTCAGGTTTACCGGCGATTCCTGAGAGATCTGCGGCCAGTCGCGATCCAGACAAATGTGCAGAGCCTGATTATTACCACTGACTTTCGGCAGCAACGGCTCCTGGGTGAGCAGCACAGCCACCTGGGAGTTTTCGATCATGTACTCGATGCGGTCCTGCGGATATTTCGGATCCATCGGCACGTATGCCGCGCCTGCTTTCAGGATACCGAGAATGCCCACCAGGAAATCCGCCGAGCGTTCGGCACACAAGCCCACCAGATGATGGCGCTCGACACCGCGCTTACGCAGGTGATGAGCTAGCTGGTTGGCGCGCAGGTTCAGTTCGCGGTAATTGTATTGCGTCTGATCATCGCAAATGGCGATCCGCTCGGGATGCCACTGCGCCTGTTGCTCGAAACGCTGATGCAGACATTGGCTGAGATCGAAGGCGACTGTTGTGTCGTTCCAGACCTCTGTCAGTAGCAGTTTTTCCGCCGCATCGGTTACGTACTGCAGTGCGCCCAGCTGCTGTACGCCGTCGAACAAAATCTGTTTGCTCAAGGCCTCGATGCGATCGAGGAAACCGAAATCCGCGAACAGATGCGCGTGATAGAACAGATTGAATTTCAGTTTGCCGCCAACTTCCGTTACCACGAATTGCACGTTGCCGGCAGGATCGCTGGGCGTGCCTTCGGCGTCGATTTCCTCACCGAGGAATTCGGTATGCGCCAGGAAGTGGTAGTAGTTGAACATGAAGCCCACGCGGCCGCGCGGCGACAATGCCAACTGCTGGCCGATGGAAATCAGGCGCTGGTCTTTGATGTCCTTCTGGAACTGGCGGGCGTGGCCCAACAGATCAGTGAAGGCAGCATCGGCTTTTAGCGCATCGTGCGGAAACACGAACGGAATTTCCTGGATGTAGCAGCCCATGGTGTCGTAATGGCCCTTGATCCGGCCGCCCATGGTTTCCTGCACGGTGAAATCCGCGTCGGGGCGACAATAGACTTTGATCATCAGACCGAACAGGCACTTCAAGTACAGCGCGGGTGTGATGCGGTGTTCACGGCAGAATTTTTTCAGTTGTTGCCAGTGAGCGTCATCCAGGAAACGTTCGCGCGTGATGAAATGCGCGGGCGCTGGAACCGGCGCGGGTACAGTGAAATCCAGCGGCTCCACATTGCGGAAACGATCACGCCAGAATGCCACCACGTCAGCGGTGTTCATAGTGGTGCGATCGTGCTGCACGAACTCGTTGAACGCAGGCGGTACGTGGCTATATTCCGCTGCTCTGCCCTGTAGCCTCAATGTGTAAAGGATAGTGAGTTGCTGCCACAGGCTATTGAGCGCCGCGCCATCCAATACTGCGTGATGTACTGAGGTAATCACGATGAAATGCGAGGGTGCCAGTTTCAGCACGCTGTAGCTGAGCAGCTCATCCTGCACCAGATCATAGGGGCGATAAACAATCTGGCGAACAAGCTGTTGAAGTTCAGATTCACTCGGCGGCTTGGCGCTGAGATCGAAGAACTGAAATGGTATGGCATGCGTGCGACGGACCGCCAGGTAACCCATATCGAGCCAGGGTTTATCTGCGGCAACAAAACGGGCACGCATGACAGGCTGCTGATCGCTGATGGTCTGGATACAATCGCGCCATAGATCCACATCCAGTTCGCGATGGATATGAATGTGCCAACCGTGGCTGCTTTGCAGCGACGTCGGGTTCACCAGGTTGTCCAGGAACATGTCGTACTGCATGGCGGACAAAGGCAAGGCGGATTCGAACTGGTTGGTATCGAGTCCGAGCTCTGCCAGCAGCGATTGCGGCTCACTGAACGCCAGCGTTTCTACTGGATCGCGCAGTGAATCCAGCATCTGATCGCACAGGCGTACGTAGTGCTGTAGCAGGCGCTGAACAGTGCTTTCGAAAAACAGCGTGGTGTTGTATTCCAGCGAGCCGGCAAATTGATCGCCGTTCTGCGTGAGGTTCAAGGTGAGATCAAACTTGGCCGTGGTAGTAGCGCCACCCAACACTTCCACTTGCAGATCACCGAATTGACCGGATTGCAGCAGGTTGCCGGCGTTGAAGGA
>DATLII010000237.1:0-3383 GCA_035539495.1 Dongiaceae bacterium | reverse complement strand
CATAGGACATGTAGTTCCGCACATCAGGATGAATGACGTAAATCATGCAGGCAAACCTTCACCTTTCCGGTTCATGACAAAATCGGGCTGGCTGCCATTCTGCAAGCGTAGCTCGATCATGCCAAGGGTTTTGATAAGGTCATCCTGGCTAGTGGTGGAAGGGGCATGGAAGTTCCATCTAGCTAGCGGAGAGTACCTGGTTGGTGTAGATCATCAAGTACCGTGCCAACGGGAAAAAGCCGAAAATCCGCTATTCTGGGCTTGATATGAGTGGCTTGCCATCAAGGGTGACGTGTTTGTGACATGTCAGGGTGGGGAGTGACATCTCTTGCAGCATTGTTTGACATGTTTCCAATGGGTCACCCACCCAGATACGCTTCCCTAACCCGCGCATCCTGCAACAATCCCGCAGACTCACCTTCCAGAGTAATCCGCCCATTCTCCATTACATATGCGCGCTGGCTCAGTTGCAGTGCCAGTTGTGCGTTCTGCTCCACCAGTAAAATCGACACGCCGCTTTTTGCGATCGTGGCCACAGTGGCAAAAATCTGTTCCACCAACAACGGTGCCAGGCCCATTGAGGGTTCATCCAGCAGTAGCAGACGTGGTTTGGTCATCAGCGCACGTCCAATCGCCACCATCTGCTGTTCGCCGCCGGACAACGTGCCTGCCACCTGTTCCCGCCGTTCATGCAGGCGGGGAAACAGTTCGAACACGCGGGCGTAATCCCGCTGCAGTTCAGACTTGTCGTGGCGGCGGTAAGCGCCCATCTGCAGATTTTCCAACACCGTCAGCCGTGTGAAAATGCCGCGGCCTTCCGGTACCAAGGCCATGCCGTGCGAGACGCGCTCAAACGCGGGAACACGATTCAACGATTGGCCCTGAATTTTGACATCGCCGCGTTTCGCGGGAAGTAATCCAGCCAGGCAGTTGAGCGTGCTACTTTTGCCAGCACCATTGGCGCCAATCAATGCCACTAGTTCACCCGGTTCCACCTGAAACGACACGCCTTGCACAGCATTGATATTGCCGTAGCTCACTGCCAGATCGTGCACCGCCAACATGCTCATGCGGCGCCGCTCCCCAAATAGGCGGTGATGACCGCTGGATCGCGTCGCACTTGTTCCGCTGTGCCTTGCGCAATGCATTGACCAAAATTCAGCACACTCAGCTGATCGCAAATACCCAGCACCAGTTTCACGTCGTGTTCGATCAGCAGGAGCGTGGTGCCATCATTGCGAATTTGCAGCAGCAGATTTTTCAGGGTTTCGCGTTCGGTGGGATTCATGCCGGCGGCGGGTTCATCCAGTGCTAACAGTTTCGGTTCTGTTGCCAGTGCGCGCGCTATTTCCAGGCGGCGTTGATCGCCGTAACTCAGTTCCCGCGCAATACGATTGGCTTGCGTGCCGATGCCGACGTAATGCAACAAACGTTGTGCCTCGCTGCGGCAGGCAGCTTCTTCTGCGCGCACGGCGGGTGGACGGAAAATCGCGCCGAACACGCCGGCTTTCAGATGGGTATGCCGCGCTACCATCACGTTTTCCAGCGCTGTCATGTGGCCGAACAGGCGAATATTCTGAAACGTGCGCGCCACGCCGCAACGCACGATTGTGTGCGGTTTGCAGGTGAGAATGGATTTGCCGTCGAATTCCAGTGTGCCGCCATCGGCACGGTACAGACCGGTGATCAGATTGAACAGCGTGGTTTTGCCTGCGCCATTGGGCCCGATCAATCCGTAAATGGTGCCGCGCACGATGCTTAGGTTCACATCGGTCAGCGCTTTCAAACCGCCGAAATGTTTGCACAGCCCTTGCCCGCGCAGCAGGATCGCACTCATGGGCTGTCGTCCTCCAGCTCCTCGCGCCGACGTCGACTCGGCCATAGGCCCGCCGGGCGAAACAACATCACCAGTACCAGCGCCAGGCCGAACAGCACCATGCGCAGATTTTCCGGATCCACCACACTACGGCCAAACAGGGAGCGTTGCAGCGGATTGATGATGTCGCGCAGAATTTCCGGCGTAATGGTCAGCAGCACGGCGCCCAGAATCACGCCGGGAATGTGGCCCATGCCGCCCAGCACCACCATGCACACCACCATTACCGATTCCATCAGCGTGAAACTTTCCGGACTGACGAAGCCCTGAAAACCTGCGAACAAGCCACCGGCGACGCCGCCAAAACTGGCGCCCAGCGCAAACGCCAGCAGCTTCACGTTACGGGTGTTGATACCCATGGCTTGCGCAGCAATTTCATCTTCACGAATGGCGACCCACGCGCGGCCCAGGCGCGAATTTTCCAGCCGCAAACAGACGAACACCACAATCAGCATGCACACCAGGAACAAATAGTAATACGCGTAGGACGAGGGATAATGCTGGCCGAATAGTGTGATGCCTTTGTTGAAACCAAATTCGCCCAGACTCACAGGGTCGATACCGCTGATGCCCTGCGGACCATTAGTAAGATTGAAAGGCCGGTCCAGGTTGTTCATGAACAGACGCACGATTTCGCCAAAACCCAGCGTAACCACCGCCAGATAATCGCCGCGTAATTTCAGCGTGGGAGCGCCCAGCAGCGCGCCGGCCCCGCAGGCAATCAACGCCCCGAGCGGTAAAATAATCCAGGCTGATACGTGAAAATCCAGATGAGCAGACGCGAGCAATGCATACAGATACGCGCCCACGGCATAGAAGGCGATGTAACCCAGATCCAGCAGGCCGGCGAAGCCCACCACGATGTTCAACCCCAGCGCCAGCATGATGTAGAGCAGGGCAAAATCCAGAATGCGCACCCAGGAATTGCCGCCCAATTGGCCCACGATGAAGGGCGCGATCAACAACGCCAGCGCCATCAGGCCGTAACCGGCCCAGACTTTGGCGGGAAGTGCGCGAGCTTTTGTCATGTCAGGCTCGTTCCGCCACGCGTTCGCCCATCAAACCTGAAGGACGGAACACCAGCACCAGGATCAGCACCAAAAAAGCGAACACGTCCTGATATTGGCTGCCGAGGAAGCCACCGGTGAGGTCGCCGATATAACCGGCGCCGAAACTTTCGATCAGCCCGAGCAAAATACCGCCCAGCATGGCGCCTGCGAGGTTGCCGATGCCGCCCAGTACCGCAGCGGCGAAGGCTTTCAGGCCCAGCATGAAACCCATGGTGGCGTGGGCCTGGCCGTAATTCGCCGCCACCATCACGCCGTTGCAGGTGGTGATCGTGGCGCTGGCGGTGGGAATGATGGCGGGCCTGTGGCTGCTGATCGTGCGTACCCGTCAAGGTCGCGCCATGCGCGCGGTGGCGCAGAATCCCAACGCCGCCCGCCTGATGGGCGTGAACGTGGATGGCATTATCTCGCTGACGTTTATTCTGGGTTCGTCGTTAGGT
>DATLII010000236.1:0-2920 GCA_035539495.1 Dongiaceae bacterium | reverse complement strand
ACCCTGCACAGCGACTATTGCGCGGTATGAGGCCGCTTCCATGCAGCGCATGATTGTCGACCTGCATATTGCGCCGGAGGAATTCCAGCGCTGGTATCGAAGTGGTGTGAACATCGTGCATGCCAAGGCCAGGGACGGCCGTAGCGTGAATTTCCCCGCCAGCTGCCTGCAGCCTTTCGTGGCGCACGACGGCGTGCACGGCACCTTCGCCATTCGCTTCGATGATCACTTCAAGCTATTGGGGGTGGAGCGGCTGGGCTAACGATGGCAATGCCGGGTCAATAGGGATTTGCCCCGGTTGCAGGTATAATCCGGCCCCGGTTTTCCCTCATCGCCAACCCTGATTAGGCTCGTTTCATGCTGTACAACCTTGCCCGCAGTCTGCTGTTCCGCCTGCCCACCGAGAAATCCCATTACCTGGCCCTGGACAGCCTGGCTCTGGGGCAGAAACTGTGCCTGACCCCCTGTTTGCTACCACAGCCACAACTGCCGGTCAGCCTGTTGGGTCTGCAGTTCAAAAACCCGGTCGGCCTGGCCGCGGGGCTGGACAAGAACGGCGACTATATCGATGCCCTTGCAGCCTTGGGCTTTGGTTTCCTGGAAATCGGCACTATCACGCCACGCCCACAGCCCGGCAATCCGCAGCCCCGTTTGTTCCGTCTGCCGGAAGCCAACGCCATCATCAACCGCATGGGCTTCAACAACAAAGGTGTGGACCATCTGGTGCGGCAGGTGGAGAAAGCAAAATACAACGGCGTGCTCGGCATCAATATCGGCAAGAATTTCGATACGCCAGTGGAAAATGCGCTGAACGATTACCGCATCTGCCTGGAAAAAACCTTCGCACTGGCCAGCTACATCACCATCAATATTTCATCGCCCAACACGCAGGGCCTACGTTCGTTGCAATACGGTGAATCCCTGGATCAGTTGCTGGGTGGCTTGCGCGAAAGCGCGGAAAAATTGCAAATCCGCCACGGTCGCAAGGTACCGCTGCTGGTAAAAATCGCGCCGGATCTGGAACAACAGGATGTGGAAACCATCGCCGCGCAACTGCTGAAAAATGGCATGGACGGCGTGATTGCCACCAACACCACACTGGATCGCATCGGCGTGGAAAATCTGCCGCATGGCAAGGAGCAGGGTGGATTGAGTGGCGCACCCGTGCGGGAAAAATCCACCCGCGTGCTGCGGCAGTTGGCGCAAGTGCTGGACGGGCGCTTGCCCATCATCGGCGTTGGTGGCATTTCCGCAGGTGAACATGCAGCGGAAAAAATTCGCGCCGGCGCGCAACTGGTGCAGATTTACACGGGCTTCATTTATCGCGGCCCGGCATTGATTGAAGAAAGTGTGAAGGCCATCGGGCGAGTGCAGAACAAAGAGCAGCGCTGAAATAAAGAGGGGCTTCCACCTGGAAGCCCCTCTGATGTTGGCAGTCGATGCTGCCCGGATGATGGAGTCACCCGATTAAAAAATTGGTGTACAGGATGTACGGATTAACTGTTGGCACCCCTTCAGATCACTGTTGGTCAGGTCGCTGTTGGTCGAAAAAGGATTGCAGTCGTGCAATCCGGATGGGAGTCAAAGGTTCACAATTTTGTGAACGCCGGAGACTCCGGTAAAGCCAGACCATTGGTCGGCTCGTCCTTCGCGCCAGCCACTAAGCCAATGCTGCCGTGTGGGTGCATCAGAGAAGGGACAGGATTCCCTCGAACGTCCGCTGATGCCAGCTTGATAACCACGAGTATAGGCTCTGCCAGTTCTGTCGCGTTTTTGTCTCTTCATAGGATATCAACCTCTTTTTCCTTTTTTACGATTAAGAGTTGAGATGGCGTAGAAGTTTTACCAAGGCATTGCTGAGAAGCACGAGACGGGGTGTACCTCCTTTTTTATGGCCGGACTTTCATTAATATCGAGATTGGACCCCGCTGTCGACAACTAGTTTGTCATAAGCATGACATTTTCTTATGAACCGGCGAAATACCCCAAAATTGCATAAAAAATCGCTGAATCCTTGGCATTCAGTGACTTAATGAGGAATTCAAAACACCATGTCCTTATTCGACTGGAACTCGGCGCGCCTGATCGTCACTTGTGGTGGCGGTCTGGAACATTTTTTATTGAAAGAAATTCAAGCGCTTGTGGGCGGCGAATTCAGTCTGCTTCGCGGTGCTGTTGAGGGGCCTGCATCGGCCCGTTCTGTCTATGAAATCTGCCTGTGGTCGCGAATTGCGTCGCGCGTTTTGTTACCTCTGTCACAGTTTTCCTGGAAGAACGAGCAGGACTTTTACGACCAACTGCGTCTGATTTTATGGCATGACCATTTCGACAATAGCAGTTCCATCGCCATTTCCACCTCGGCGGATGCGTCGGTCAATTTGAACACTCAGTTTCTCACGCTGAAAGCCAAAGATGCGGTGATGGATCATTTCCGTCATTTCACGGGCGAGCGCCCCAATGTGAACACCCGCGACCCTGATATTCGTATTCATGTGCACTTTGATAGGGAACTTGTGAGCGTGGCGCTGGATCTTTCTGGTGAGCCTTTGCATAAACGGGGTTATCGCGTGGCGCAAAATGACGCGCCGATGAAAGAGACTCTGGCGGCGGGCTTGTTGATGGCGGCGGGTTGGCCCATTGCGGACGACAAAAGTGCGGACAAAAAGCAGCTGATCGATCCCATGTGCGGTTCGGGCACGTTGCTGATCGAGGCGGCCATGATGCAGGCGCAGATGGCGCCGGGTTTGCTGCGACGCCGGTTTGGTTTTGAACGCTGGCTTCATCATGATGTCGAGTTATGGCAGAAGTGCATCAATGATGCCAGCGCAGCGGATCAATCGGAGCGGATGGAGTTCAACATCCGCGGTTACGATGCGGACCTGTATGCAATTCAGGCAGCGGGCCGCAACGTCAAGTCGGC
>DATLII010000235.1:0-4701 GCA_035539495.1 Dongiaceae bacterium | reverse complement strand
GTCGCCATGCCTGTTGCCGCGCTCCGCTACTGTCAGTCTCTGAATTGGGAAATGCGGTCTTTCAAACGCTGACCCAGTTGGTGGAGATTGCGCGCCGCCTGTTCTGCCTGGCGCGTGCCTGCCACATTGTCCTGGCTGGCCTGCTTGATGCTTTCCATCGCGCCGGCCACCTGATCCATGCCCACCAGTTGTTGCTGGCTGGACGCCGCGATCTGCAAGGCCGCGCTGGAGGATTCTTCGAGGGTTTCCGCCAGGGAGCGGATAGCCACGCCGCTTGACTGCGCTTGCCGGTAACCACTGTCTACCGATTTGCCGGTTTCTTCCGCCGCCAGCACGACTCGATTCATGGCTTTCTGGATATCATTCAAAATGGCGCGAACTTGTGCGGTTGCCTGCTTTGATTGATCGGCCAACTGCTTCACTTCCTGTGCTACCACCGCGAAGCCGCGCCCCAACTCACCGGATTTAGCCGCTTCAATCGAGGCATTGACGCCCAGCAGATTGGATTGCTCCGCCAGATCATTCACCGTGGCCACCACGTCGCCGATGGCCTGACTTTGTTCACTCAGGCGCACAATGCTTTCGCCGACGGAAAGCATCTGCTCACGCACCTGACTCATGCCTTCCAGTGTGGAATCAACGGATACGCGACCATCCTGCGATATTTGCATGGTGCGTTGGGCTGCATCACCCACCTGACGTGCCTTTTGGCTGGCCACCGTGGCGGTCTGTTTTACTTCCTCCACAGTAGTCGTAATTTCCGCTACCGCTGTCGCCGTTTCCTGAGCAGAGGATGCAACCTGGCCGGTGGTTGCCAGAATTTCCTGACTGGATGTCGTGAGCACCGCAACGCTGTCATTCAATTCCACCATCATGGATCGCATCTTGCCGAGCATGCTTGCAAACGCATTACCCAATACATCGCGGTCCGATAGCGGCTGTACGTCGAGCGTCAGGTCACCCTGAGCAATGATTTCCGATTTTTTTGCCAGATCCCTGAGGTAAACGCTCATGCGGCTGAATGCCATGCTGAGCAGACCCACCTCGTCGCGCCGCCATTCGACTTGCCGCTCGGACACCAGGTCACCACCGGCAATCTGATCGGCCCACTGGGTCAGGTTCGCCAGCGGTGTGGCGATGGACCTCGTGGTGATCCAGATGATCACGGCGGTCAATGCTGGCACCAGTGCAATAAACGCAATCAAATTGGAGCGCTGCTGTTCCACCAGGCTGGCATTGCGTTCCAGCGTGGCCTTGGTTTGGTCTTCCACCAACTTGGTGATCCGATCTGACAGATCCCGGATTTGCTCCACTCGTTTGGCCTGGATTCCCAGGGACAGATCGATGGCCTCCTGGTAGCGCTGTTTCTCGATAAGATCCACAGTTTCTATCGTTCTTGTATTGTCATAGTCATGCCAGATTCTGGCCAGTTGCTGCGTTGCGTCGTTGACAACAGCGTCGCTGGAAGTCTGCCGGGTCAGGTCGTTTATCCTTTGGCGATTGACTCCAGATACCCGCACCATTTCAGTCTTGAATGTTTCAGTGTCGCCTTCATTCTTGGCCAGCAATACCAGTTGCAAACGCGCGCGGGAGGTCTCGATTTCTGTTCTGAGATCCTTGATCAGGGTCAGCAGTTTGAATTTTTCCTCATAGAGCAGGTTTTGCGATTCCTTCAGCTCGGCAAGCCCGCGGTAGGAAACAGTCATCATGGCGATAACGACAATCGTCAATAGCGCGAATACCAACGAAAGCTTGTAGACAGTCTTCAGGTTCTGGTAGGCCTTCATTACAGTTTCCATTGTCAGGTATCGTTCACAATGAGCCTGGAATCTCGCAACAGCTTATTTGCGTCCAGCACGGCCCAATGTTGCCAAGTTACACCCAGTAGATAATCTGCCCGCACCCCGGTCAGATTGCTTAGCGATGATTGCAATTGCGCCGCCGGAAAGGACCGGTTGCCAAGAATGCGATCTGCCAGCAGGCAGAATTCCATCTCTGGCCCTCCGAGCAGCACCACAGAATTGAGATCCGACAGACCAGCCAGCGGCAATTCGAAAAAGCGGCGCAAATCCACTACGGACCGAATATTGCCGCGCACGTTCATCACACCCAATACGAATTCAGGTGTACAAGGTATCGGCGTCAGCTGGCGCAATGGCACCACCGCCACCACATGACGCGCTTCAACGGCATAGGTTTCTTCGCTCAATTCAAATACCAGCAGGTTCAGCTGTTTTTCGTGGTCCTCTGCTGCCGGCTTTGTTGCCAAGCGTGTTGCGCGTTGTTGCAGCCGATCGCGGATTTGCGCCGATGACGGCTCGAACTCATCCTGCAGACGTTGTTCGACCGCACGCATTTTTTCTTTCAGCGCCGTCCAGTTCAGCGCTGGATGATCAGCCTGCTTATGTTCCATTGCGGCACCGTTCCAATGATGTGAGGGCCAGTTTTTTCAGATCCATTACGCTCAGCCCTTCCGATTCGGGTAAGGGGCTGTCGTCTGACAGTTGTTCCAATAGACGAATACAATTTTTTAAATCGCGAATGGCCGCCGTGGGTTCTCCTAAAGTTGCGTTGAGCAATCCGCTTAAGTAGTGGGCCATGATGAAATCAGGCTGCAGATAAATGGCTTTACGCAATGTCGTTCGGGCATGTGCCGGAGCGCCCTGTTCAATCTGCAAGGACGCTAATAACCAGTAATGGCCCGGGTCCAGTTTGTCCAGTGCCAGAGCGTGCTGCGTCCAGTCCAACGCTTCTTGCAATTGATGCAGATTGGCGTGAACGCGGGCAGTATTGGCTGCTGCCAGGGCTTTCTGCTTGGCGCTGGAGGGAGGAACTGCTGTCGGAATTGGCACTGCCAGATCGCGCACGGCATTTGATTTCACGCTCGGCGTTGTTGGCACTCGGATCTGTGCAGGAAGCGATGACAACTGAGCGTGGCTCTGCGTCGCAAAGCGCGAAACTGTGTTTTGGTCTGCCGATGTTTGCTGATGCAGGCGCAGCGCGCCTGACCACAACTCGGCCTTAATGCCTGCCCATTGGCACAGCATTCCTTCTGCTGCGCCCATAAACAGAGCGCCATCAGGTTCAAGGCAGCGCAGCAATCGCTGCAGTGCCCCAACCGCCTGCGCTTCGGTGAAGTACATCAATACATTTCGGCACAGAATGAGATCGCAATCCACCAGTCCGCGGGAAGAATCAGGAAAATCCGTACGGATAAGATTGTGTTCCAGGAATGTCAGATGACGACGATATTCATCCTGGATACGCCAGCGACTGTGCCCCTCCTCCACAAAATGACGTCGTCGCCAATCTTCATTCGCCTGGCGAAATGACCAGCTGCCGAACCGGCCTCGGCGAGCTGCGGCCAGAAATTCCGGATTCAAATCAGAGGCAATGATCTGCAGCTGCCAGCGCTCGGGATCCGGTATCAGCTCTGCCACCAGAATTGCCAGCGTATAGGCTTCCTCGCCGCTACAACAGCCAGCGCTCCACAGTTTTAACCGCAAATCACCGGCAGCACGGCGACGGGCAATCAATGGCGCCAGCACCGCCTGGCTCAACTTTTCAAAAAAGTCGGCGTCGCGCAAAAAGTAAGTTTCACCGACGGTGAACTCGCGCACGCAAAGCGCGATGAGCGACGGTGGCGGTGTGTCTTGCAGCAATGCGGACACGCAGGCCGGCAAACTGAGTTGAAGCTCGTCGGCGACCAGGCGTAGATGGCGCGCGAGATCACGCCAGCGTGCAGGTGGAAAATGCACGCCCCACAACGCAGCGATGCGAGCCTGACAGGCCGCCAGCAATGGTGTCGAGAGTTCGAGGTCGAGGCTAGGAGCCGGTACGGGCGAGCGCATCCCGCAACACCTCGTGTTCCCTTAGCTCCAGCAGAGCGGCTGGATTCTGGATTAACAGCAGACCATCAGGCAGCGCCACCACGCCTTTGACAAAAGATGGCACACTGGGCAATTTGGAACGGTCCACTAACGATGTTGCAGGCAATGTTTCAACGCCGTGCACCTGATCGGCAATCAGGATCAGATCCCAACCTGCTGTCACAAACCAGATAAAACGATCGGACAAGCTGACATTTTTTTCTGGCAGATTCAGCCGTTTTCGTAGATCAATGACCGGAATGACATGCCCTTGATAATTGATAACGCCAGCGACGGGTGGTGGGCAATCGTGCAGAAAGCTGACCCACACGGAAGGAAGGACTTTACGTATGCAGTGCAATTCCAATGCGTAATGCTGTTCATCAACTGAAAAGCGTAAACAATCCATTGGTTGATCCATCAACTTAATTGAGATCCATTTCGCAAGGATAGGCAGTGGAGTAAAAACAGTCCAAATAAATAAACGGTACAGCCCTAAAGCCTGTAGGGGCGGCGCCTTATGTGGGGCGTTATCGAATGCCTATAGAACTCGAGCTCAGCTTTTCGAAATCAAAATGAGGAAATGTGACCACGTATTAAACGAGCAGTGCGAGGATCGTATATGCGCATGTTCATTCGAGGTATTCATTCTGGCCAGGCCAGATTTGCTGGCGATTTCTCTCGCCGAACATTTGAATCGAAGCTGGAATTCTATGCTGATGATTCGATGACGCCACTATTTCAATCCAGCCTCATTATTAATAGCGATGTTGCGACCTGGAAAATTCCACCCAAGGTATCCTCAACCCAGATAGTGACTCGGCCACCGCGA
>DATLII010000234.1:0-10824 GCA_035539495.1 Dongiaceae bacterium | reverse complement strand
GGACCAATCCCGCCGTGCCGTGAATCCGGGCTACGCAAAAGCCGGTGAAACGGTGGGTTTTGCCGATGGTTTTCCATTACTGTTGGCAACGGAAGAGTCGCTGCAGGATTTGAACGGGCGCATGAGCATCAGCATCGGCATGGAGCGATTCCGGCCCAATCTGGTGATCAAAGGCGCCACAGCGTTTGCCGAGGATTCCTGGAAACGCATTCGTGTGGGCGATATGGAATTTAACGTTGCCAAACCTTGCTCCCGCTGCGCGATTCCCACCATTGATCCTGCGACCGCGCAAAAGCAACCGGAAGTTTTCAAGACGCTGAAAAGTTATCGGCAGCGCGATGGCGATGTTTTTTTCGGGCAGAACTTATTGCCAGTTGGAACAGGCACGATCCGCGCGGGCGATCCGGTGACCATTCTGGAATAGCAAAAGTCTCTAATAACAAAAGGCTCGAACAACAAAACAGCCTGATGTAGAAATTCAAAACAGTTCGATTTCGTCGTTGCTGTCGTTGCGCAGGCCTTCGGTCTGCTCGAACTGATGGCGGTATAGCGCCAGGGCTTCGGTCACGGTGGCGCCTTGCATGATCAGGTCGAACATCATGCGCTCGCATTCCATGGTGTAGTGGGAGCGGATCTCGTCCTGAATGCGGCGCCATTCTTCGGGGTTGTACAATCGACGCGCATCGCTGATCAGTTCGCCCAAATGAGTAAGGCTCAGGTTCACATGGCCCAGCTTCTGGCTCAGGCGATCATAAAACTGGAAGGCGACGATGGAGCGATTCATTTGCTGGCTGATGCGGGCAGCGGTGTCGGCCAGTTCGTTACGACGGGTTTCCCATTGGCTGGCGCTGTTCAGTTCGTTGCAGAGTTGTGCCACTTTCTGGGCGTCCTGCGCCATCCCGGTAAAGGTGTCAGTCAATTCCCCCACCGAGCGCGAGCTGTCATTGAGCGTGGTCTCGATTTGCGCCATCGCCAGGCACAGCATGGAGATGGTTTCTTTCACCTGGCTCCAGTCCAGGTCGGGTTTGACCGCGCTGGAACCGGGATTGATGAGTTGGGATCCTGTAGCCACGCGCTGGACTCTCCTGTCCGCAAGTAAAGCGAATATCTGGCATCAGCCTTAAGTCCAAAAGCATAGTCCAGTTCGGCCACCGCAGCGAAAGCGCGATCACACTCGTGCCGTGATCGTGTGCATATTTCCAGCCGGTTCAGTTGCTTAACCACCCAGTGCTGCAGTTGGCGGAATGCCGATGCCTGCTACACTGAAAGAAACGCCGGCAATGGCGGGCAAAGAGCCTGAAATCCCATGAAAATTCAGTACACCTTCACGCTGGAAGACCTCGCGTTGCACTACGAGGTGGACGTGGATCGCGAATTTGACCTGAAACAGGCGCGGCCCGAGGCACCGAAGTGGGCGTCCCTGGGCCATAACCAGTGCCCCAACTGTCCGTTGACGGTGAAGGACTGCGCTTATTGCCCGGCGGCGGTGGACCTGGTGCAAGTGGTCACCGATTTTCAGCGCTTGCCGGCAGTCGAGAGCGCCAAAGTGCGAGTGTCGACGCCAGAGCGGGAGTATTTCAAGGAAACCGCGTTGGAGGAGGGCCTGCGTTCGCTAATGGGCCTGATCATGGCCACCAGCGCGTGCCCGATTCTGCATAAACTGAAACCGAATGCGCGCAATCACTTGCCGTTTGCATCGCAGGATGAATTCATCATTCGTTCCGCGGCGTTGTATTTACTGCGGCAATATTTCAATTATCGCGAAGGATTGCGGCCGGATTGGGATCTGCAGAATCTGATCAGTATCAACGAGGAGTTGCAGACGTTGAACCAAGCCTTCTGGCAACGGGTGCATGAAGCTTGCGAAAGCGATTCCAATTTGAAGGCATTGCTAAGTTTCTTCAATCTGTCGTCCAGCATGAGTTATTCACTGGAAGCGCAGTTGCAGCGTATCCGCCCCATCATGACGGACGAGGCGGTGTCGCCCGCGATGCAGGCGGAATCTGATCGCGAGCGTTCGTTCTACTGATTACTTCTTCTTGGGGATCACTTCTTTTTAGGTCACTTCTTTTTAGGACCTATCCGCACAGCCAGCACGTCGATTTCGGCGTGATGCAGCACAGCGTTGGCGGTGGAACCCAGTAGCAGCGCCAAGCCGTGGCGGCCGTGGCTACCCAACACGATCAGATCGGCGCCTTTGGCCTTCGCCACTCGCAGGATTTCCTTCTCGGTGATGCCCACTTCCAGATAGCGGCTGTCTGGCGTCACACCCAGCCGATCCCCCAGCTCTGCCAATTGGGTTTGCGCCTGTTTTTCCAGCTCCTTGTGCAGGTCGCCCAGATCCACCGGAAATTCGCCGCCGTAGGCGATCGAAATCGGCTCCAGCACATGCACCAGGCTCAGCTTGGCGCCGAACGTTTCCGCCAGTGCTTTTGCTCGCTTCACCACGATATCTGATTCCTGGTTGAAGTCTGCGGCCAGCAGGATGTGTGTGTATTGACCCATGGGAAGATCCTTCTGTTGGGAATTGATACCAGCTATTAGATAATGCGCTCTTTGCATAATGCAAGACTGGCGCGTTCGCAGTGTTGTTGCCGGTCAACTTTCCTCGCTTCGGAGCACTTTTTTCATGGCCTTCTGGATCATTATCGCCCTGTCGATGTTGTTCATCATTGGTCCCATCCTGATGATGCGGCCATCACCCCGTGAACGGCGGCTGGCCCGCATCCGCCAGGTGGCGCAGCAGCACGGGGTTGATATTCAGGTAATGTTTCTGAGTCGTAACGAGCTGTATGCCGCCACGCTGGAGCGCAATCCCCATTTGGGCGATTACGATTGGGCTCGGTACCAAAAAATAGCGGCGGAAAATCAGTCGGGGCCTTCAGTGAAAGGCAAATGGGTGCAGCGCAGAACGTCTGAAGGGAAGCTGGTGTGGGAGGCGCAGGATATTCGTCAGGTGCCGGTGCCGGCGGTCGATGCGATCCTGGCCAGGTGGCACGCGGCGCAGTTGCCGGATTTCCTGGCGCTGGAGCTGGGGCCGCGTAGTGCCAGCCTGGTGTGGAACGAGAAGGGCGATGTGGCAGAGGCGGAAGCCGTGTGCCAGCAATTGCAGGAACTGCTGGCGGTGTGAAATAAGTTCGTAAATATGAGATGCGAAAATATCAGGTGCGGGATTCCAGTGCGTTTGCCGGGGCAATTGAGTCGGTTTGCCCATACCGCTGTTCCACCCATTCCGGCGGCATGATCAGAATGCGCAGATCACGGTGGCGCCAACAATCGCGGAACATATCGCGCCATTCGTGCAATTGCAGGTGGACAGGATCGTAACGTTTTGCCGGCATGCGGGTGACGCCGTAGATGATCTGTCCGGCGTCGTCTTCCGATCTGAACGTATTGAACATTTTATCCCAGATGATCAGGATACCGCCGAAATTGCGGTCGATCTGCGCTGCGTTGCGGCCGTGATGCACGCGGTGATGTGACGGCGTGTTGAAGATTTTTTCCAGCCAGCCCAATTTACGCACCTGCTCGGTGTGCAGAAAAAACTGATACACCAGATTGCCCTCGATCGCCAGCAGCACCCAGTTTTTGTCGAAGCCCACCAGCGCGGCGGGAATCCACCACAGAATCCAGGCGCCGTTAAATGCATGCGTGAAATTCTGCCGCAGGGCGGTGGAGAAATTCATATGTTCGGATGAATGATGTGTGACATGACTGGCCCAAAACCAACGCACCTTGTGCATCATCACGTGGTTCACGTAGAAGCAGAAATCCACCAGCACGATCAGAAGCAGCACGCTTCCGATTGATAGTTCCGGATTCAACTGCAAACCGAACTGCGCCACCCAGCTGTAGAACGCCTGAATGAACAGGGCAACGGCAACGCCATCCACAATCTTGTAGGAAAAGCCGGTGGCGACGCTGGCCAGGGTTTCCTTCAGCTCGTACACGCCCAGCCGGCCTTTCCAGCGCACGTAGGCGGCTTCCGCCAGCATCATGCCTATGAAGACGGCACCAAAGGCGGTGACGAAGAATAGAGCGTGCAGAACGTCGGCCATGGAGTTTTCCGTGCAGATGATGGCAGTGTCGATGCTGATCAGGATAGGCCGGAATAGTCGTATGGGATTGACGAGGCGGGCCATTTTTTTGACAATCCCCGCCATTCACTGATCGCGCTGGCTGCTCTGGACCCTGGCCTTATGCTGCTCGACCCCCTTCACGTTACCGGTGACCTGGCCGGTCTGCTTGCCGATTACCTGCGCCAACAGGGGCTGGCGGATGCTCCTCTGACGCGGCGCCTGCAGGCTTTCACTTCCAATAGTCGCATGACTTTCCGCGATTGGTGGCAGTTACTGGAAGACGTGCAAACCCTATTGCCCGAGCAGCCGGTGGGGTTGGAGCTGGGCATGTCATTCCAGCCATCCCACTTGGGAGTGCTGGGCTACCTGACCTTGTCTTGCAGTAACGTGGCTGAGGCCCTGCAGCGGTTTGAGCGTTACCAACGTCTGCTGCACGAAGGCGATCGCGCCCAGACCCTGTTGCAGCCGGACCGCGTAATTCTGCGCTGGAGCACGGACTACGGGCCGTCGACCCAACTGTCGGACGAAGTGCTGGTGGTGGGACTGCTGCGCTTCCTGCGCATGATGACGGGCCGCGATGACCTGATTCCCTTGCAGGTGAACTTCAAGCTATCGCCGCCGCAAGATCTGGCGCCCCATCAGGCCCTGTTCCGCTGCCCACTGGGCTTCAACCAGCCGCATACCGAGCTGCATTTCCCCTTGGACTACTTCGCCCTGCCGGTGACCAACAGTGACCCTGGCCTGAAGAACCTGCTGGACCGTCAGGCGCAGGCGCTGCTGGACGTTCTGCCCCAGGAGGAAGCCTTCACACAGGCCCTGCAGGACGCGATCGTGCGGGCCATCCAGGGCGGCGAGCCGGCGTTGGAGACGGTGGCGCGGGATTTGGCGCTGTCGCCGCGTACATTGCATCGGCGGCTGGCGGAGCGGCAGTTGGTGTTCAAGGACCTGTTGCAGCAAACCAGGCTGCAACTGGCCCGGCAGTATCTGCGGGAGCGACGTCTGACGCTTGCGGAAGTGGCTTTGCTGTTGGGCTACTCGGAACAGAGCGCCTTCAGCCGGGCTTTTCGGCAGTGGACAGGGCAGACGCCGCTGCAATATCAGAAACAGCTCATGCACAAGTAAATCAGGCCGGATCCAGCGCAGCCGTCATCTGCTGCAGATTGCCAATGATGGTTGGGGCGAACTTCAGTACCAGGTAGGGCACGCTGTTTTCGTTGTAGTTCACAAACGATTTCTCCAGAAACTGCCACTTGGAGCGGGCATCCGCCAGCAGAGCGGGCAGATTGCCGGTTGCCGGTACCTGCAATTTGTCCAGGCCCTTCCGGAAGCGGGTGGCCATCTGGTCCAGGCCTTCCTCGTCTCCCAGTTCGCGCCGGTAGGTGTAGGCGTAGGTGGCGTAGCTCTGCTCCAGATACAGGGTGCACAGCTCCTGCATCAGCAGGGTTTGATCCCGCAGGGCCTGTACCAGAGGATTGATCTGCACGCCGGTCAGCTTTACCACCGCGGCATAGGCATTGCGCAGATCCTTGGCAGCCTTGTAGTGATTCAGCAGATAGTCGTTCACCACCTGACCCTCAGCAAACCCCTTGCCGCCAATGGCACTCAGCGCGGTATTCAGATTGCGCGCCGCTTCCTGCCAATGACCTTTCAGCTGCGCCTGCTCGTTGTTCATGCCCATGTCCGCCAGATCCTGGAACACCGCCCGCAGCGCGTCCTTGAGCAGCAGTAGATCCGCGTTCAGTGTTTTCAGGTGCTTGTTGTCGCCCTCGGCGCCCTGATAACGATGGAAACTGGCGGCTGAAGCCTGCAGCAATAACTGGGCGGAATGGATATCACGCAACACCACGGCCGGGTTGTTGGCAGCCAGGGCAGGGGCCTGGACCAGCAGCAGAAACAGAGCCCAGGCCAGGGCGAACGGCGCGGAAAAACGCATGCGGAACCTCGTGCAATTGGAGAAGGGTAGCGGTTAATTATTTTGCCCAATGGCGAAAACGCAAATGCCTGACAACACTTAGGTAACTTGCTGCTTCCGCTATTAGCATCTAACGTGTTGAAAATACGGCGATAAGGAATTGATCATCCGTTGATCGGTAAGTTCTGCTCCAAAACGGAGCCAATACAGGGCGCGTAGCAGAACATCGCAGTAAAAAGTCTAGCCTGGGCAACGGTTGCTTGACCGGGAGCGCAGCACCTTTTATATATGTCGCCCTTTTGACGCAGCGAATTTTCGGCACAGAGAATCAGGCCGCGCATATTCAGGCCCTATCGTTACAGGCCACACAGATACAGGACAGCTGGAAAGCGCACTATGGGAAAATCACTGGTCATCGTGGAGTCGCCCGCCAAGGCGAAAACCATCAATAAATACTTGGGCAAGGATTTCATCGTGAAATCCAGCGTCGGCCACGTGCGCGACCTGCCCACCAGTGGTAGCGGCAAGAACGCCGTCGATGCCAAGGAACGGGCCCAAAAAGCGGCCAAAACCCGCAAGCTGGACGAAAAAGAAAAAGCCAAATACAAGAGCAAGCAGGCCCGCGAGGCCCTGATCACCCGTATGGGCGTGGACCCGGAAGGCGGTTGGAAAGCCAACTATCAGGTGCTGCCGGACAAGGAAAAAGTCGTCAACGAACTCAAACGCCTGGCCCAGGACGCCGACACCGTCTACCTGGCAACGGACTTGGACCGCGAGGGAGAGGCGATTGCCTGGCACTTGCGGGAAGTCATCGGCGGTGACGCCTCCCGCTACAAGCGCGTGGTGTTCAACGAGATCACCAAGACCGCCATCAAGGAAGCCTTCACCGCCCCTGGCGTGGTGAATGAAAACCGCGTTAATGCGCAGCAAGCACGTCGATTCCTGGACCGCGTGGTGGGCTACATGGTCTCGCCGCTGCTGTGGGCCAAGATTGCTCGTGGTCTGTCTGCCGGTCGGGTGCAGTCCGTCGCTGTGAAAATGATCGTGGAGCGCGAACGTGAAATCCGCGCTTTCATTCCGGAAGAATACTGGGAAATTTTTGCTGACACCCTTACCGGCAAGAGCGTCGATCTGCGCCTGCAAGTCGTGAAGCAGGGTGCTGCTGAATTCCGTCCCACTAACCAGGCTGACGCCGAAAAAGCCTTGGCTCATTTGCAGAAGCAGGCCTACAAGGTTGCTGGCCGCGAGGACAAACCGACCAAGTCACGTCCCGCCGCGCCGTTCACCACATCCACCCTGCAGCAGGCCGCCAGCACGCGTCTGGGCTTCAGTGTGAAGAAAACCAAGATGATGGCCCAGCGCCAGTACGAGGCCGGCTACATCACCTACATGCGTACCGACTCCACCAACCTGAGCCAGGACGCACTGAACAGTTGCCGCGAGTACATCGAAAACAAGTACGGCAAGCGCTATGTGCCCGAGAAGCCGCAGGTCTACAGCAGCAAGGAAGGCGCTCAGGAAGCGCACGAGGCGATTCGTCCTACCGACGTGGCATTGCTGGCAAAAGACGTGAGCGGCCTGGAGCAGGACGCGCAGAAGCTCTACGACCTGATCTGGAAACGCTTTGTGGCCTGCCAGATGCCGGCGGCCGAGTATATGAGCACCAACCTGAGCGTTGCTGCCGGCGATTTCGAGCTGCGCACCAAAGGCCGCATTCTGCAATTCGACGGCCACCTGATCGTGAACATGCCCGGCAGCAAAAAGTCCGACGAGGACATCGAGCTGCCGGACGTGAAAGTGGGCGAAGTACTGAAGCTGAAACAGCTGGAGCACAGCCAGCACTTCACCAAGCCGCCCGCACGCTATTCCGAAGCCAGCCTGGTAAAAGAGCTGGAAAAACGCGGCATCGGCCGGCCGTCTACGTATGCATCCATCATCTCCACTGTGCAGGAACGCGGCTACGTGAAGCTGGAAAACCGCCGCTTCTACGCCGAGAAAATGGGCGACATCGTCACCGATCGGTTGAACGAAAATTTCGACAACCTGATGGATTACAGCTTCACAGCGAAGATGGAAGCGCGCCTCGACGAAATCGCCGAAGGCAAGCTCAACTGGAAACAGGTGCTGGACGAGTTCTACGGTGACTTCCGCCAGAAGCTGGAAGCTGCTGAGTCCGACGCCAAGGGTATGCGCGCCAATCCGCCGGTGGAAACCACCATCAAGTGCCCGGAGTGCGGTCGCAACATGATGATCCGCACCGGCAGCACCGGTGTATTCCTGGGTTGTTCGGGTTATGCCTTGCCGCCGAAAGAGCGCTGCAAGGCCACCATTAACCTGATTCCCGGCCACGAGACCATCAACGCCGACGACGAGGAAAGCGAAGCCCGCGCCTTGCGTGAGAAGCACCGCTGCAAAAAATGCGGCACGGCGATGGAAAATTATCTGATCGACGAAAAGCGCAAGTTGCATGTGTGCGGCAACAGCCCCGACTGCGACGGCTACGAGATCGAGCAGGGCAACTTCAAGATCAAGGGCTACGACGGCCCCATCGTGGAGTGCGACAAGTGCGGCTCCGACATGCAGTTGAAGACCGGTCGCTTCGGCAAGTATTTCGGTTGCACCAATGCTGAGTGTGGCAACACCCGCAAACTGCTGCGTAATGGTGAAGTGGCACCGCCAAAAGCCGAGCCGATTCCCATGCCGCACCTGCGTTGTGAAAAAACCGATGACTTCTTCCTGTTGCGGGATGGCGCTTCCGGTCTGTTCCTGGCGGCCAGCCAGTTCCCCAAACACCGGGAAACACGCGCGCCGTTTGTGGACGAGCTGAAAAGTGTCGGTGAAAAAATCGATCCGAAATACCACTACTTGCTGGATGCACCGGCAACCGATCCGTCGGGCAACCGGGCCATGGTGCGTTTCAGCCGCAAGAGCAAGACGCAGTA
This sequence comes from Dongiaceae bacterium, assembly GCA_035539495.1. Lineage (GTDB taxonomy): Bacteria > Pseudomonadota > Gammaproteobacteria > Pseudomonadales > Ketobacteraceae > Ch67. The sequence continues at coordinate 1,891 of DATLII010000234.1, read as the reverse complement.
TGTGATGACGGAGGCGGACGGCAAGCCGACCGGTTGGGTGGCGACCTGGAACGGCATGAAGTGGCAGGCGAAAAGCGAAGCGGCGGGTGATAAAGCCGCTCCCGCGAAGAAGGCCGCTGGTGCCAGTGCGAAAAGCGCTGCCAAAGCAGGAACTAAAGCCGGCGCTAAAAAAGCTGCCCCGAAGAAAAAATCGGCCAAGGACAGTTGATAGCTAGCTTACGTGCCAACCAATAAAAAACGGCGCCTCAAGGCGCCGTTTTTTATTGCTGCCGTTACACCTGGAACCGGCGCAATTGCTCAGCCAATTGTGATACAGCGGACTGCATTTCCTGAATCGCACGCAAGGTATTGCTGGCCGCTTCTGCCGCCTCACCGCCACGGGTATCAATTTCCTGCACGCTTAATCGCACATGGTTTACCGATTCGGTTTGTTCCAGCGCAGCAGCGGAAATGGAACGGGTGCGATCATTGATGCTGGTGATGCCATCCAGAATTTCGTCCAGCTTCTGCCCCAACGAACGGGCAGACGTTACCGATGTGCTGGTGACATCCACGCTTACCTTCATGGAATTCACCGCTTCTTCCACGCCGGACTGGATCTTGCCCAACACACCGTCGATTTCCACAGTGGCTTCGTGGCTGCGCTGAGCCAGGGTGCGCACTTCATCGGCCACCACCGCGAAGCCACGTCCTTGCTCTCCGGCGCGGGCTGCTTCGATGGCGGCGTTCAGTGCCAGCAGATTGGTTTGTTGAGCGATGCTCTTGATCACCGCCAGGATAGTGGTCACGCCGCGACTGTGTTCCGACAACCGCTCCACCACATGCATCGAGGCATTGATGCGATGGGTGAGATCTTCAAAACTTTGCAGTGCCGAGCCAATTAGCGCCTGACCCTGGCGGGCGTTTTCATTCGCGTCCTGCGCCGCATTGGCCGTGTATTCCGCTTCGCGCGCTACATCCGAGGATGCCGCTGTCATTTCTTCCATCGCACGATTGATTTTGCGGGTTTCCTCGGTCTGCTGCTTCACCAGCTCGCTGTTCTGGTTGGCGAGGTTCTGCACTTGCTGCGTGCGATTCGCGGTCAGGTCGCTGCTACCCCGCGCCGAGGTGATCAGCGTGCGCATCTGCGTCACCATCGAGTTGAAATTTTGCGTCAACACGGCGAATTCATCCTGGCTCAGATTATCCACACTGATGCGCATGTTGCCGTCGGCCACCTGGGCTGCGCTGGTTACCATACCCTTGATACTCAGGCGCAGGCTGATGTAAAGGCCCAGGTACAAATACGTGATCAATCCCAGCAGGAACAGCAAACTCACGATCAGTACGATGCGGTTGGTTTCTTTTTCCTGCAGTCGGGACTGCACTGTGGTTTCGGCGCGCTCCAGAATCTGATCCGTGGTGGCGATCAAATCTTTCATGTTGTCAGTGGCGGCGGCGTGGAAATCCTGCCAGGTCATCTTGTCTTCGTAGGCTTCGATCAGTTGTTCGTTCACCATCTCCAGAATTTTTTCCACCTGCTCACCGGAGGATTTGATCATAGGCTCCAGCGGATGGTCCGGGTGTGCCTGAAACAGGCGGCCGGCATTTTCCTGGGTGCGCTTCAGCGCGGCCTGTGTGTCGATATAGATGGCTTCGACCTCGGCCAGATTCGCGCTGTCGAGGAATGCGGTATTCAGCGTATTGTCAGCGTAACCGCGCAGTCGGCCAGTGGTTCGCATCAGTGCGCGCAGATCTTCCAGATACAACGTGATTTCAGCATTGATGCGGACGTCGCTGTCGGCTGACAATCCGCTCAGTTTGGCAATTTCCAGAATCAGAGCATCGATCTCGATGACCAGCGCACCGTAGGACGCCATGTAATCCCGCAACACCAGCGCGGAACCCAGAT
>DATLII010000233.1:0-13911 GCA_035539495.1 Dongiaceae bacterium | reverse complement strand
AACCAGGTGGATAAAGGATTTGTATGCCTTTGCTTGAACCCAGTCTTGCGCAAGTGAATTTGCTTCTGGATCGTCGTGTCGGGGATGCACTGACACCACCGGCACCCAAAGTCATTGAACCTACCACTGCCAACCTGCCCGCGGCACCCTCTGCGTTACGGCGTTTATTGTTTGTCATCAACTCACTGGAAGGTGGCGGCGCTGAACGGGTTTTCAGCTTGCTGGTCAACAGCATTCAACCCCACCTGGCGCGAACAGAAATCGACGTGCTGCTGTTGGACGACAAGCGCCAGCGTTATTCCATTTCCGCACCGGTTAATTTCATTTGCCTGGCCAGCGACGGCAGCCTGCGCGACAGCGCACGCCGCTTCAAATATTTTCTCGACCAGCGCCGTCCCGATCTGGTGATGAGCTTTCTCACCCGTGCCAATTATCTGGCTGCTGCCTTTGCTAATTCCTATGGTTACCGTTGCCTGATCAGCGAACGCAGCGATACCAGCGTCCGTCTGGGCGACGGCGTTTCCGGTTGGGCCAAGAAGCAACTGGTGCGATTGCTCTACCCGCGCGCGCACGGCGTGATCGCCGTGTCGGAAGGCATCAAGCAAAGCCTGGCGCGGGATTATGGCGTTGCCGATTCCGCCATCAACGTGATTCATAATCCCTGTGATCTGCCTCAACTACAGCAACTGGCGCAGCAGACCAGCGCCCTGGCACAAGCCAGCTTTCTGCGCGATGGCTGTATTGTGGCGGCGGGCCGTCTGGTGGACAGCAAGCGCTTCGACCTATTGATCCGCGCTTATGCCCGCGGTGGTTTTACCCAGCCACTGGTGATCCTGGGTGAAGGCCCCCGCCTGAAATCCCTGCAGACACTGGCTTTTCATCTGGGCGTGGCCGAGCGCGTGGTATTTGCCGGCTTTCTGGCAAACCCCTACTCGGTGATGGCACGCGCATCGGTTTATGTGCTGTGTTCAGAACTGGAAGGCTTTCCCAACAGCCTATTGGAAGCCATGGGTCTTGGCCTGCCGGTGATCGCAACCAATTGTCATCACGGCCCAGCGGAAATTCTCGACGAAACCATTATGCCCAACGTCACCGGCGTGCATCAGGCTCGCCATGGTCTGCTGATTCCCACCGGTGACGAAAAGGCCCTGACAGAAGCGCTGCGGCAAGTACTAACCAATCCGCTGCTGAAAACCTCCTTGGCTGTGCGCGCACGCCAACGCGCCACTCACTACACCGTGCCTGCCACTGTCGCCCGCTATGCCGATGCGATACAGCAACAGTTGGCGACCATCCAGCAGGAGGCAAGCTGAATCATGTCGCAAACCCTGTGGCTAGGACTGGCCGCTCTGGTATCGCTTGTCTGTTCGATCTGGCTGGTATGGGATCTGCGCCGGCAACCGTTGCCGCGCATTCTGGTGTTCGCTGTCTGTGCCATTTTCTTTCGCTTCATGCTGTCAGCCTTTCATCCTTATACATATCCACCGATGGTGGGGCCGCTGTCCATCAACGCTGTTTTTTCAGCGTTTATTATCGGCGTGGGATTTCTGCTGATTGATCATCGCCTGCTGCGTTTGCAGTTTCTGATACCGATTTACGCATTGCTGGTGCTGATCATTGTCAGTGCTGTTTACAACAACACCGTGAAAGAATCCATCGACTCCCTGCTGAAGTGGATGTTCTTCATTGTCATCGTGCTGGCGATCTATGAATCGCTGATTCGCTGCGGTCGTGCGCTGACACTTGAGAAATTGACCAAGAGCTTCTGCATTCCCGTGCTGCTGCAAATATTGTCGGTGGCAGCGGGGTACTCGAAGCTGTCGGAGTTCGACGAATCCATCAGCTACGTCGGTGGCTATTACCACGAAGCAGTGTTCTCGGTCATCATGATCACGGCGTTAATGTTGTCGGCCCTGCGTCAAACTGCGCTGCCCCGCGCACCCCGCAGTTGGAGCGTACTGCCATTGATATTGGCGGTGAATGTGGCGCTGACTAATTACCGCACCAATATTTTGTCCATGCTGCTGCCGCTGTGGGGCTATCTGTATATCCGTTTTCTGCGCCGTGGTGCTCCACTGGCAAAAGTCGTCGCTGCGCTGGTATTGACGGGCTGTGTGGGCATGGTGGCCATGCTGGATTTCAGTGCACTCATTGATCGATTTTCTGAAATCGGCACCGTGATGGACGAGTCCGCCAGTCTGATCAAGTCGCCTCAGTACTACACCGAATGGGAGCAGGACTACTTCTCAGCCCGCGTATACATCTGGAGCCAATACATCGATGCATACAACCACGGCAACCTGATGCAGCATCTGATTGGCATGGGTGCCGACTCCTGGGAGCAACTGTTCCGCAAGTACGCTCACAACACGTTCGTGTCCTATTTATATGAATTGGGACTGATCGGCTGCCTCATCATCGCCTATTTTTTCCTGCGCAATATGGTGCGCTGCTTCAGCGGTCCACTGACAACTTATAGCCTGTTGCTGTTCATGTGTTTTCTCGGTTTCCTGGTCATGAATCTGGGAACCATGCCCTTGTGGCAGATCGAAGGCATGATACTGTTCGCGGTCCTCAATGCCCTGGCATGGGAATTGAAGCTGACTCAAATGGTACCGGCGCGGGGCGCGACGGAAGCAGTAACGCAAACGCCCACGTTGACCCGCATGGCCAATGCGCCGGGGCGATGATGCATGCAGCTCGAATCGGTACCGCACTCGGTCATCAGACATAGACCAATCAGGCATTGTTCTGCGCGGCAGGTTGGACCGCAGAACAAGGAGAGGGGACGTGAGAGTGGCATTTGTCGGAGGCCGGGGGTACCACTCCAACCACGGTGGAGTGGAGAACGCGATTCGCGAGATCGCGTCGCGCCTGGCTGCCTGCCCGGATCTGGAAGTGGATGTATACGGCCAGGGCGACGCGCCCTGGTTCCAGATCATCACCGAAGCCTCCGGACTCACCCGCGTCGGCGCCCCCGCACACTTTTCCCGCTTCGAGGGCAACGCGGTGCTGGCACTCGCCACCTGCCTGTATGCGTTGCTGGTGCGCCGACCCAACGTGTTGTTGCTGTTCGCCTCGGGCCCCAGCTTACTCGCCGTCGTGGCTCGCCTCATGCGGGTGAAAGTGATCGCAGCATTGCGCGCCATCGACAGCCAGCGCGACAAATGGGGCTGGTTCAGCGCCACCGTATTGCGACTGGGAGAATTCACCGCATTACAGGTAGCGGACATCTGCACCGTGAACAGCCTGGAGATGTATCGCTATTACAACGGCCCGGCGCGAGGCCTGGTTTACATTCCGAATGGTGCCAGCGCGGCCGACGCCGGCAGCGACGAAGTACTGACGCGGTTGGGTTTGCAACACGACGGTTATCTGTTATTTGCCGCCCGACTCGATCCGGTAAAACGCCTTCACCTGTTGCTGCAGGCTTATCGACAAATACCGGCAGAATTCCGGCTGCCCCTGGTGGTGGCCGGTGGCCAATGCAAGTCAGCAGCCTATCGGCAAGAGCTGGATGTACTGTCCGGAGAAGGAGTACAGTTCATCGGCCACGTCGACCGGGACACGCTGCACCCGCTGATGCGTCACTGCGCGCTGTTCGTGCTGCCCTCGATTCTGGAAGGCATGTCCAACAGCCTGCTGGAGGCCATGCACAGCGGTCGCTGCGTACTCTGCGCCGATGTGGCCGCCAATCGCGATGTGGTGCAGCAGGAATCCGCCGCCCTGTTTCGCGCAGACGATGTGCACGACCTGATCCGGCGATTGACGGAATATTGCCGCTACCCGGAACGACGTCATCAGTGCGGCCAGGCCATGCGCCAGATCGTCGACGAGCATTTCTGTTGGGACACCACCGCTATCCGCTATCGCGACCTGATTTTTCGAACCGCTGGCAGACAGACCCCGGTTACCGACATCTGATCACCTGTGACATGAAGCAATAAACCCATGGCAAACGAACTCCCTCTCGTGACTGTCGTCATCACCGCCTACAACCGGCCGGACTACCTGCGCGCATCCGTCACCAGCGCTCTGGCCCAGGAAGGCGTCGATCTGGATATCGTCGTGGTCGACGACTGCTCCCCCACGGATCTGCAAGCTGTGCTGACGGAATTCAGCGGTCCGATCCGCTATCGGCGCATGGAAAAAAACGGTGGCGCCAACCGGGCCCGCAACGAGGGTGTGCGTCTGGCCCGAGGTCGCTATGTGGCGTTCCTGGATGACGACGATATCTGGCTGCCGAACAAACTGGCTCAGCAGCTTCCGCACCTGACCGGCGCCTCTTCTGCCTGTCTCTGCGGCTTCCGTCTGCTGGAAAAAGAGCTGACGTTCGTCCAGCCGACCGAAACCGTGACCGCCGAGATGCTGAAGTGGGGCAATCCCTATTGCGGCATGAGCGGGCTGATCTGTGAACGCCAGTGGCTGCTGGACAATCCTTTTGACGAAGCGCTGGACAATGGCCAGGACTGGGATATCTTCGTGCGCCTCGCATTGCAGGCACCGCTGCACTACGTGGCGCAACCCCTGTTCCTGTATCGCCGGGGTAGTCACGAGAGCATCACAACCAAGGTGCGCAAGCTGCGGCCCGCCGACATGAGGCGGCGCCTGGCGGTGTCCTACAAGCACCGTGAGTGGCTGGGCGAGCGGATGTTCCGGCGCCGTATTGCCCACTGCATCCTGGGATATTTGGGAACCCGGGACCAGCCTTGGCGCTTGGTACTGATGGCGCTGCGGGAAGGTGGACCGCGCGCCACTGCCACCGTACTCGGGGAAAAATTGAAACGATTCATGCAACGCGGCGGTCGCGTCAGCACTCACTGAGTGCACCCGGCCCATAAGTTGCTTTATTAACCAGGCAGCATGATCCATTTGAAGGCATCGGTCTTTCGCGGCCAGGGCCAGCATCCAAGCAAAGCCCTGTATTTAACCACGCAAGACGAAGTGAGGGGGTCGACCAATGAAAGCGGACATGATCATAGAGGGAGCCCAGACGCCAGCGGGCAAGGTGACAGTGAGCGGCGCCAAGAATTCGGCCACCCGTTTGCTGGCGGCGGCGCTTACTTCCTCGGAAACAGTACGTATCCGCAACTTCCCCACCCGCCTGGTGGATGCAGTGGCCAAGATGCGTTTCATGCGCGATCTGGGTGCAGACATTGAAGTGGATGATGCCGGTTCCAGTGTCGAGATCCTTACCCGCAACCTGCAGTTGAAACCGGATCTGGATTTCAACGTGCCGATTCGCACCACCTACCTGTTGGCGGCCGGCCAGCTGGCCCGCAACGGTAAAGCGCGAATCCCCTACCCCGGCGGCTGCAAGATCGGCAACCGCGGCTATGACCTGCACATCATGGTGTGGCGCGCGCTGGGTTGCCAGGTGACCGAGGAAGCCGACTGCATCTACATTCAGGGCCACCTGCGCGGCAACCTGATCGACTTCCCCATCTCCACCGTGGGAGGCACCGAGAACGCGTTGATCTGCGCCGCCGTCGCCCTGGGTGACACCGAAATCCGTAACGCCTATGTGTCGCCGGAAGTGCACGACCTGATCCTGCTGCTGCGGGAAATGGGCGCCCAGATCGACGACTTCGGGAACAGTTTGATCCGCGTGCGCGGCTGCGGCGGCCTGCTGCGGGGCGCGTCATTCCAGGTAATGCCGGACCGTATCGAGGCGCTTACCTGGATCATTTTCGGCGTGCTCACTGGCGGTGAAATCCTGGTGGAAGGTGTGCCGTTCGAACACATGCAGGTGCCCCTGCTGCACCTGCAGGACGCGGGCATCGACATCTTCCGCAGCTCTCACAGAGTGTATATCAACGCCAACTGCGTGGCCGCCGCCGGCATCCAGCCCTTCGAGCTGGCCTGCGGCACCCACCCTGGCGTCATCTCGGACATGCAGTCCTTCTATACGCTGCTGGGCATGAAGGCGAAGGGCACCTCGCGCATCTACGACTACCGCTACCCGGAGCGAATTGCCTACGCCCGCGAACTCGACAAGTTCGCCCCCGGATCGGTGGAATCGGAGCCCGGCAAAATCACGACCCGCGGCATGAAACCCTTAAAGGGCGCCCGGGTGAAGTCCACCGATCTGCGCGGCAGCATGGCCCTGGTGATGAGCGCCTTTTGCGCCGAAGGCGAAAGCTACGTGGAGGGCGTCGACCTGGCATTGCGCGGTTATAACGACCTGGCGGGCAAACTGCAGTCCCTGGGGCTGAAATTCCAGGTGATAGAGGTTTGAGGAGAGGCGAATATGCGATCAAATAACGATCAACGCACAATTGAGATGCAGCACTCATTCTGCTGGGGCGAAAATAGTGCATTCTGTGCAAAATTTAGTCTCGCGAAGATTAAATTCAATACGACATCAGCGCCGGCCGCCGCAAGCGGCCGCTCTGATTTCAAGGAGTGAAAGTGTCGTCCCGATCAATGTTCAATGACGGTCTGTCGGTCTTCATCACTAAAATTGCCGTCATCGGTCTGTCGATTCTGAGCGTGGTCATTCAGGCCAACGCCCTGGGCCCTGCTGGGCGCGGGGTGCTGGCCATGTTGCTGATCTATCCGCAACTGTTCACTTCTATCGCCGAAGGCGGCATGCGCCAAGCCACTGTGTACTATGTTGGTCGCCAGAGCATTTCGGATTCCCGTATTTTCGGCGCGTCGGTTACCTACACGGTGGTATCGGCCCTGATCTTCTCCAGTTTGATCTATTTCTTGCTGGCGACTGCTGACGATTATGAATACACCTGGGTGATGATGCTGGCAGCCGCGCTGTTCCTGCCCATCAACCTGTTTCAGAACGCCATCCGCGGCATGCTGCTGGGCAAACAGCAAATCAAGCAATTCAACTCCAGCCAGTGGCTGCAGAAAATCATGCTGGTGGCCATGTTCGCTCTGCTCTGGGCGTTCAATCTGTTGACGGTGGAAACTGCCATCGTCTGCATGGTGCTGTCGTTGCTACTCGGTTTCGTGCCAGCGATGCGCCATTTTTTCAAAACCATTTTCACCCATATGGAATTCGATCGCGCATCACTCTGGGCCATGATCAAGAAAGGCTCCGTATATGCGGCGGCACTGTTTCTGATCGAAGCCAATTACAAGATCGCGATCCTATTGCTGGGATCGCTCTCCACCAAGGAAGAAATCGGTTTGTATGCCGTGGCCACACAAGTCGGTGAACTGCTGTGGCAGCTACCTGCCGCAGTGGGCTTGGTGGTGTTTTCCCGTAGCGCAAATGATCGGGATCCTACACGCTGGTATGCCGAACTGGCGCGGTCAATTCGCATATCGCTGTGGCTGACGCTAGGTGGCGGCCTGGCATTAGCGGTGATCGCGCCGTTTTTGTTCAAGCTCTGTTTTGGCGATGAGTTCGCCCGCTCTGTCAGCATGACGTTGTGGCTGTTGCCGGGATTGGTCCTGATGGTGGTTTTCAAGCTGCTGAACATGGATCTGGCAGGCAAAGGCAAACCGTTCGTTTCGCTATTCATCATGCTGCCAGCTTTAGGGTTGAACGTGGGCTTGAATTACCTGCTGATTCCCACTATGGGCGGCAATGGTGCCGCCATTGCCGCCACTTGCAGCTACATTCTGGCAGCGCTGGCCATGCTCACCATTTACACCCGCATGCATAGTCTGAGCGCACTCGACTTCGTCCTGATCCGCCCGGACGACGTGCGGCTGCTAGTCAACAAATTTGCCAGTAAGTTTCCAGCCCTGCGCAGGGAGGTTTAATCCATGACACCCAAGATTCTCATCGTCTCTGTCTACTACGACCGTGAAAACATGGTGGACGAATCGGTGCAAAGCCTGGTGTCGCAGCTGGAACCGGACATGCATCTGTTGCTGGTGGATGACGGCTCGCCCGATAAGACTTTCGAAAAACTGAAAGCCTGGGAAGCCCCTAATGTCACCGTGACAACCCACCCCAACATGGGATTTGTGTTTTCAATCCGCCAAGCCATCGAGTCGATTCCATCCACCTATATTGCGATTCACGGTTCCGGCGACTTATCGCTGCCCGGACGCTTCCGCAAGCAAGCGGATTACATGGACCAGCATCCGGAAGTCGGTGTGGTAGGCTGCCGTTCACGCAGCGTATTTAGCAGCGGCGAAGCACCACCCTATATCGAAGGGAAACCCTTCACCGGTGATGCAAGCCGCTTCCTCCTCACTCGGAATCTGTTCCACCAGGGCGAAGTCATGATGCGACGCGAAAGCTACGAAAAAGTAGGAGGGTACCGCACCTTCTTCAAATTCGCCCAGGATCGCGATCTATTCTGCCGACTCAGTCAGGTCACTCATTTTCATGTCATCAATGAGGTGCTTTACAACCGTTACGTCGCCGTACCTGGCAGCGTAAGCGGTACCGCCAGCAAACTGATCGTGCAGCGATTCCTGTCGGACTTTGCCTGCTATTGCCATGCTCAACGTCTAGCGAACAAAGCAGATCCATTGGATGAGCATGGGCCTCGCGCGGCGCTCTTTTGGTCGCCCAGCAAACGAATTCGCAAAGAAGTATTTCGCCGCGCCATTCGCGCACTCTATTTCAAGCGCGTCGCTGACTATGAAATTTTTAAAGATGCCTTGCTACAAAAAGATACGAACCTTGTTCGTCGATTATTCTTTGTGCTCGCAGAACGGTTTCCGACTCTGACCAGCAGGTTTTTGGATGCGTATTACAAAAACAAACTGGCGGGGGCGGATGTCACATAAAAGGAGGCCTCCAAAAAGAGGAACATCATTATGCGTCACCTATATCCGTTACTGAAGTCGCTGCTGGCCGGCGTGGTTTTGTTCGGCGTTACTTTCAGCAGCTTTGCTGAACTCACTCTGCCATTGGAAGGTATGGCAGCCTCTGCGCGTCAATATTTCATGAGTCCCACTGGCGATGGCAAACAGGATGGCAGCACCGCTGATGATCCACTGCCCTGGTCCCGTCTACAGAGGACGGCTTCCGATCTCGAAGCCACATCGCGTATTACCTTATTGCCAGGTGTGTATGACTTAAGTACGACAGTGGATTTGCGCTCCCCCACGAGTGATACCGTACTGGTGTTGGAAGGCCGCGAAGGAGCCGTGCTCAAGGGTAATTTCAATTTCGCTACTGGAACCGGTACCAGTTCCGGCTTGCGTCTGCGCACGGGCAATCTGATTCTGCGCAACCTGGCGTTCGAAAGTACCGGCTTCTGTGTGAAGTCAGAAAAAAGTTCCGTCGTGGACCAAGTGCTGCTCGACGAACTGGATGCGAAGAACGTGCATTCCTGCGTGCTAGTGGACCGGGATTCGATCCAACCGGTGACACGCTGGATCGTGCGAGATTCCAACATCCACGGTTATTACCGATCGGCGATTCGTCTGGCCGGCGCCAAATCCCAGGATTTCCTGCTGGATAATCTGCAAGTGGATGGCGCCCACGACCAGGCAAAAAGTGACTGCTACAAAGCGGGCATCCAGTTGTATGCGGGCGTCAGCAAAGTGCATATCCGCAACAGTTCCATCCGCAATAACATCGGTTCCTGCGGTGAAGCCTATCAGCAAGGTGATGGCATCGAAGCCGATCACAAGCAAGGCACACCGGATCAGATCCTGGTGGAGAATGTGCGTGTGAGTAACAGCGGCGACGCCGATCTGGATATGAAGGCCAATCACGTCACGCTGAACAAAGTGGTTACCTTGGGCGGCGCACTGACCAAGTACGCCTTCAAGATGTGGACGTATGACACCTATGAATGCGAACAGTGTTACGCCTTCGGTGCCAATAAGGCTTACATCACGCTACTGGAAGCCACGATGAAGTTCAGCCGTTCAACGTTCGCCAACGAAACGCCTGTGCACCTGTGTGATCTGCGCCATGGCGCCACCCCCGAAGAACAGGCGGTGGCACGCTTCGAGGATAGTCACATGTACATCGGCAATGACGAATGGATCAATGAATGCGGCCCCGGCGCGTTAAATGGCATACAGCGATTGCCTGCGGGCATGCTGGCGCCACCAGAGCCGGTGGACGACATCAAAGCGAAGTGACCATTTAAGCGAAAACGTAAGTAACTAACGGTAAGACACGGGAAGTAACCACGAACCGACGCGCGGCAGGCACGCCCCGTCCACTGGCATCAGGACAGAAACCACAACATGACACGGAAACTGATCAACCTGCTTATCGCTTCGAGTGCTCTGACCGGCACTGCCCAGGCCGACCTGCTGGATCCGGCGCCGGTCAAACTCGGTGGCACCGATGTAACGCCCCAGTTGATGCTGGCGGAAGAGTACGACGACAACTTCTACCGCCAGCTCAACACCCAGGAATTCTGGGTGCAGATTCTCACCCTGCAGGTGGATACATTGACACCGGTCGGCGCTGACGAGTATTCCGCCCACTACAAAGTAGAGGGCGGTTTTATTGAAGACAGCAGCGATGACAATTACGTTGATCAGTCTCTGTCTCTGCGTGGTTTCTGGGATTCCAATTCCCGCCACCGTTTCGAACTGAAGGGCGGCTTTGCCCAGGAACACGAAGCACGCGGATCGGAAAACTTTCAGGGCAGCAAGGCGTTCAGTATCGATGAGCCGCCGGAATTTGACCAAGCGTCAGTACTGGCCCGTTATAGCTATGGCGCTGCCGGTGCTCGCGGCCGCCTGGATCTGGAACTGAAGGGTAGTGACAAGACCTATCAGAACCTGCGCGAATTAACCGAACGCAGCGACCGCACCAACGCGGAAGGCACCGCCACCTTTTTCTGGCGCCTGGCGGGCGTCTGGAAGGGATTGGTAGAGGTCAGCCACGGCGAGTATGACTACACCCATGATCTGGAACCCCGGGAAGGCGCGATTGACTCCAGCGACAACGACTACACCCACTACCTGGCGGGTGTGACCTGGGAAGCGGCCGGCAAAACCTCCGGCACCCTGAAGGCGGGTCGTTCAGAAAAGAATTTCAGCGACGATGACCGTGAGGACTTCTCCGGCAACCGCTGGTACGGCGACATCCAGTGGCAGCCCAGGACCTACTCCACCTTCAAGCTGCTGACCGAGCGTCGCACCGAAGAACCCCCCCTGGACCGCGGCGATTACATTGCTGTTACAGATTGGGGCATCGACTGGCGCCATGAGTGGAATGATAGAATTGCCAGCCGCCTGCACTACCTGCGGAGCGAGGAAGTCTTCAAGGGCGACCCCGAAGGTCGCAGGGATACCCCGGAGTACTACGGTTTCAGCGTGGAATACGGCATACGCCGCTGGGCCGTTGTACGGATTTTTTACGTCCAGGACGATCACAAGTCCAATATCGAAGAGTTTGATTATCCACACGGCATCAGCGGGCTCGCCTTTCGCGCCAGCCTGTAATGACGTGAGGATGCTTGGGGCACAACTGACAGCATGAAAATTGGGACAACCATGAAACGGATACAGATAACACTGCTCACCCTGCTCTGGGCCTTGGCCCTGATGACAGTTACCGCGCGGGCGGAAGCCATCGCCAACGAAGATCCCAGCTATCAACTGGGATCCGGCGACATGATCCGCATCCAGGTCTACGGCGAACCCGATCTGGCCCTGGAAACCCGCATCGCGGACACCGGCACCATCTCCTACCCGTTCCTGGGCCAGGTGCAGGTGACAGGGCGAACGCTGGGCCAGTTGCAGAACGACATCGCTAACGGCCTGAAGGGTGATTATCTGCTGGACCCCAAAGTGATCATCACCGTCGTGGACTACCGACAGTTCTACATTAACGGCGAAGTGAAAAAGCCCGGCGGATTTCCGTTCAAGCCCGGTCTGACCGTGCACAAGGCGATATCCCTGGCGGGTGGCCTGACCGAACGTGCTTCTACCGGCAAGATTTCGATCATCTCGGAAACAGACCCGAACAAGAAAGTACAGGCAACGCTAAACACCCGGGTTCGTCCCGGGGACATCATCACCATCGACCAAAGCTTCTTCTGAGGGATCCGGCATGTACGCAAACACCCGACACACCGAGACCCTTCTCGACGCCAACATCATCGACGTCCGCCACTACTGGAGCGTGCTGCTGCATAACAAGTGGTGGATATTGGGCATGGGCGTGGTCATCGCGGCGCTGGCCGGCCTGGTCGCCACCCGTATCGAGCCGATATACCGCGCCACCAATACGGTGCTGATTGAAAACGCGGACACCAAGGTCACCACCATCGATGATCTGTACGGCCTCAACACCCGCGCGAAAGAGTATTACCTGACCCAGTACGAGATTCTGAAATCCCGCGAACTGGCAGAAGCGTTGATCAAACGGTTGTCACTGGAAACCCATCCGGTGTTCGACCCGCGCCAGAACGCCGCTTTCGACTGGCATGACCTGATTCCGTCCTGGCTGGATATCCTGAACCAGTGGTTTCCCCGCGACACCGCACCGCTGACCGAAGAGCAGATAAAGGCTCAGGTACTGAGCCGATTCACCAGCGCATTGGAAGTGGAGCCGATCAACAACACCCAGCTGGTGCGCATCAATTTTGACGCCAACGATCCCGCTTTGGCGGCGCAGATTGCCAACGAGATGGCCGACGTTTACATCGAAAGCAACCTGGACGCACGTCTGCAAATGACGAAGAAAGCCGCGGGCTGGCTCACCGGCCGGCTGGAAGAACTCAGCAACCGGTTGAAGGAGTCGGAAGCCAAGCTGCAGGAATACCGCGAGAAGGAAACCCTGGTGGAAATGGGGGGCGTCAACACACTGAACGCACGCGAGCTGGATGAACTGACGCTGCGTTATGTTGCCGCCAACAACGCCCGCTCCCAGGCGCAGAATCTGCTGGATCAGGTGCGCTCGACCGGCAGCTGGGCCTCCACCGAGCAAATGTTGCAGCTGCCCGCGATCCAAAGCCACGACCTGGTGAAATCGCTGCGCACTGCACAGGTGCAAGCCGATCTCAAAGTGGCGGAGCTCAGCAAGCGCTATGGACCGCGCCATCCAACGATGGTGGCGGCACGGGCGGAAGCAGACAAAGCCCGTGACGAACTGGATCAACAGATTCAGCGGATAGCGCGCGGTATCGAGACGGATTTCCAGTCCGCCAAAGAGACCGAACGGGCCGTTGCATCCCAGCTGTCCAGAGCCAAGCAGGATGCGCAAAGCGTCAACCGCAAGGAATTCCGCCTCAGCGAATTGCAGCGTGAAGTGGATACCAACCGTCAGCTGTACGACATGTTCCTGAGCCGCGCCAAGGAAATCGGTGAAGCCGGTGGCCTGCAGATGGCACACGCCCGCGTGGTCGACCCCGCGCAAGTACCACGAGTGCCGGTGGCGCCAAAAACCGACCTGATCATGATTCTGGCGCTGCTGGCCAGTTTGGGCTTGGGCGTGTTGCTGGCGTTCGTTCGCGATGCGCTGGATAACACCGTGAAAACCCCGGAAGACGTGGAAGAAAAACTCAACACGCGCCTGCTGGGCTTCCTGCCGCGCACCAAGTCGCGTTCGCGCCAGTTGCCGGTGGAAGGTTTCCTGTCGGCCAACTTCAGTCGGTTTGCCGAAGCCGTACGGTCTCTGCGTACCGACATCATGCTGTCCAGCATCGATCAGCCGCACAAGGTGGTGCTGGTCACGTCCTCTTTGCCGAGCGAAGGCAAATCCACTGTGGCGCTGAACCTGGCGGAAGCGCTGGGCCAGATGGAGAAAGTGCTGCTGATCGAAGCGGATCTGCGCAAACCGGTGATGGCACGCGCGCTGAAAATTCCACTCGACACACCGGGTCTGTCCACACTGGTGTCGGGCCAAAGTGAATTGAAAGCCTGTATCACTTCACTACCCGAGCGCGGCATTGACGTGATGGTGGCCGGCGCACTGCCGGGCAATCCGCAAGAATTGCTGTCGTCCAAACGTCTTTATCTGATGTTGCAGGTGCTCAAACGCCACTACGACCGCATCATCATCGACACGCC
>DATLII010000232.1:0-3816 GCA_035539495.1 Dongiaceae bacterium | reverse complement strand
TATCTGGATGCGATTCTCGGCCGCAAAAAGGTCGGCCAGCGGGTAGCGATCATCGGCGCCGGCGGCATCGGTTTCGACGTGGCGGAATTGATCACGCACGCAGGCACGTCATCGGCATTAAGCCTGGATGTGTTCGCGCGGGAATGGGGTGTGGATTTCCAGCATCATCCCCGAGGCGGCGTGGCGGGCATCGAACCGCAGGTGGAAAAGGCCGATCGCGAAGTCTGGCTGCTGCAGCGCAAACAAACACCGGTGGGTGCCGGGTTGGGCCGCACCACGGGCTGGACCCACAAGATCCTGCTCGAACGCAAAGGCGTGCGTATGGTGAACGGTGTGGAGTATCAGCGCATCGACGACGAAGGCTTGCACGTCCTCATTGGTAACCAGCCGCAAACATTGGCTGTGGATACGGTGATTCTATGTGCTGGGCAGGAACCACTGCGTGAGTTGTACGACGCATTACAAGCAGCCAACGTGAAAACCCATCTGATTGGCGGCGCGGATGTAGCGGCGGAACTGGATGCCAAGCGCGCAATCAATCAGGCCTCCTGGCTGGCAGCGGAGATCTGACGCGAATCCTTCTGCGGTGTCTGTGCTATGTTTATAGCTTGGTTTATAGCTTGATACCGTAGCAGGAGCACGATTTTCATGAGCAAGGATAAGCTGATCTGGAATGCCGAGGCTGAAAAACGTTTGCAGATCAATGCCCGAGAAATGGGACCGGGCTGATTACCGCCGGAGCATTCACCATGCATGTAGACGGCACGGGCACTTCCACCACCCTGTCCGCTTTCGATGAGCCGGTATTGCGCGAAATACTGGGGCAGTTCTTCATTGCGTCCTTCAACGCCATCCTGATTACCAGTAGCGAACCAGGCTATCCAATCCTGTACGCCAATCCTGCCTTCTGTCGCATGACGGGCTACACGGCAGAAGCGTTGCGCGGCCAGTCGCCCCGGATATTCCAGGGAGAAAAAACCAATCCACGCATTCTGCAACGGTTGCGTGAAGATCTGCGGGCTGGGCGCAGTTTTCACGGTGCCACCATCAACTATCGCAAGAATGGCGAACCCTACCCTGTGGAATGGAACATCACGCCGGTGTGCGATCCAGCCGGGAGCATTACGCATTTCATTTCTGTGCAGAAGGATTTGTCAGGTCTGCGCCAACTGGTGTCCCGCTTCAAGTATACCAACGAAAATTTCCGCGCCTTCCTGCGGGATCTTCCACTGTCCACTGCAGCAGCGCCCGCACCCAACCTGAATGACCGGAAGCAGCAGCTGACCGAAGCCTTACTGGACAACGTGCGCCTGTACAATCCGGCATTGCGTTCGGATGAACAGGTGGCACTGTTCGATGAAAATGAGTTTTTCGATTTGAGCGCAGGCACCACCGGCGTGCTGGGCGAACAGCTGGAACAGGAATTCATCAGCGCTGAACAGTACGCACAGCGACAGCCGATGACTGCTGACGATCTGGATGAGATGCGGGAATTACTGCGGGATATTCAGCAGCAACTGGACCTGCTGCAGATCGGTTCCAACAAACCTGCTGCGCTGTACAACATCGCGGCCTGTCTGCAGGAAGTCGCCAGCTCGATCTTTTACCTGGAGGATTTCGTCAGCCTATCATCGGTGCTGGGGGAGTTGGCCACCCACACCCGCGCCCATGCACAATCGGCTCTGCCAGATTTTTTGGTGGACACCTACCGCGGTCTAGCCCAGGACATGGAAACCTGGGTGGAACGGATTTTTGTCAGCCGCGACGCCGCCAACATCCATGAAATGGATGCCAGCATCGTGTCATCGGCAAAGCAGTTGTTGATGTTCCTTCCCTGAGCGCGGCGCGGTAGCCGTCAGTTCGCGACAGCCCACCCGTTCGCAATAGCTTCTCAGTTAAAGACGCGATTGAAGAAACGCTGAATCGCGTTGGACTGATACTTGTAACGGTCTTTCAGTTCCAGCAGCGTGGTGTTTTCCGGTTCCACTTCCAGGCCCAGATTCACGTAATTGTGGCCAGCACCGTAATCCCGTCCGCCAAACGCCTGCTGCGCCAGCGTAATGTATTCCTTGGTGATGCGCGCCAGACCTTCCTTGGCTACCGCACTTTCCGGATCCAGCAATAACACCTGCTGATAATAGAAATACGCGTTGTCGCGCAGGGGGCGGGTCAAACGCTGCTGCTCGAAACGCTCGGCGCCCAGTTTCAGCAGTTGCGTGATCTGGCTCTGCCGCACCCGCTCCAAGCCTTCCAGCGCATCGGTATTTT
The DNA here is from genome assembly GCA_035539495.1 of Dongiaceae bacterium. Classification (GTDB taxonomy): domain Bacteria; phylum Pseudomonadota; class Gammaproteobacteria; order Pseudomonadales; family Ketobacteraceae; genus Ch67. Next base: position 1,548 of record DATLII010000232.1, on the reverse strand, counting down.
GCGGATCGAACACCAGCGCTTCGTTGAAGTAGTAACGGGCGTTGTCGAATTCCGGCTCGGTGAGTTTCGCCTCCACCATGCGTTGTTCCGCCAGCGCCAGCAGATCGTTAACCTTGCGCTCGGCTTCCGTTTCATAAGTGAAATAGAAAACACCGCCGCCCGCCAACGCCAGCAGCAACGTGATTACCAGTGCGATGGCAATCTTGCGGCCAGTGCGGTCGGGCGCCAGAGGGCGTATCGGCGCGTAATGCTGGCGCGTGATCGACAGATCCGACGGCGCCGCGTGGCCGTGCACCAGTTCAGTCAGCACCGTCAGCAACTCATCGGCGGAAGCAAAACGATCAGCCGGTTTCTTCGCCAGCATGCGGTTGATCAGAAACTGATACTGGCGCAGCGGTCCCGGCAATTCCGGTACCGGCAATTGGACGTGATTCAGAATCGTCTGGGTGAAATTGTCGCCCTTGAACGGATTCGTGCCCACCAGCATCTCCAGCAGGATCACGCCCAGACTGTAGATGTCGGTGCGCTGATCCAGCGGTTCGCAATAGGACTGCTCGGGGCTGGAATAGGACGGGCTGCCCACCGACACGCCGGCCTGGGTCAGATCGCAATCCTGCTGCAGGTCTTTGGCGATGCCGAAGTCCGTCAACACCACGGTACCGTCTTCGCGGAACAGGATATTGGCGGGCTTGATGTCGCGGTGGATGATGCCACGCCGGTGCACCACGCTCAGGCCCTCGGCGATTTGGCGGATCAGCTCCAGGGCGTACAGGGGGCCCAGCATCTGCCCACGCAGACGGGCCAGGTCGCCACCGCTCAGGTATTCCATGGCGATGTAGTGACGGCCGTCGTCCAGCTGCGCCACGTCGTACACGGTGATAACGCGGGGATGATTGAGGGTGGCAATGATGCGGGCTTCGCTGACGAAACGCTGGTTGAACTGCTCATCAGCGGAATTTAGCAGTACCTTGATCGCCACTTCCCGTTCCAGCGAGTTCTGGGTCGCCAGGTACACCGCCGCCATACCGCCTTTGCCCAGCAGGCGGTGCACGGTGTAGCCGGGAACGGAAATCAGGTCATCGGTGGTCATGGCTGGCGAAAGGCTGCACTGCGTCAGTTGTACTACGAAAAATGCGAAGGGATTGTAACATGATCCTGCAAGCCGTCAGCGGGGACGGACGCGGTCATTCAATCCTTTAAAAACGGCGCGCAAAACCTGATCGGAGCAGGACTGAAAATTCTTATGGCCAGGGCTGCGAAACAGGGCACTCAAGGCCTGTTTGGAAATATCCTGACCGGTTTCAGCCAACAGCGCGTGCAGATCGTCGTCCTTCAGTTCAAACGCTACCCGCAGTTTTTTCAGGACCCGGTTGTTGTCCAACGGCCATTCCAGCGCCAGAGGCGTCGCTGGATCCTTGCGGCCACGGCGCTGGACCACCATGCCTTCCACGAAACGGGCCAGGGTCTCATCGTCACAGGGCGCGAAGCCGGGGTCGTTCTCGTGCTTCAACAGGGCGCGCACCTGTTCTTCCCCAGGTTCGGTTTCCC
>DATLII010000231.1:0-4156 GCA_035539495.1 Dongiaceae bacterium | reverse complement strand
CCCCCCGCCCCGCGACTGCAACCAACTCCAGATTCAACGTGTATTCCATCTTGCCCGGCGCGATCAGAGGCCCCCATTCTACCCACCGCATCCCCTCCACTCCCATTAAGGAAATTCACCCCGCCTTGCGAGATTTTCAAGGGCCCGAGGATGCGTGCAAAGGGGGTTATGATAACATAGGCCGCCTTTCAGGGCTGGTCCCCCACCTGCCCCATCCGGTTCATTTTCTAGGCCAAAAGGCACAAGTGAGAGCATCATGACCGCGACATCCCTCGACAAAAGCAAGATCCGTATTCTCCTGCTGGAAGGCGTACACCAGTCCGCCGTCGACAACTTCAAGCGCGCCGGCTACACCAACATCGAATACATCAAAACCGCCCTGGCCGGGGAAGAATTGATTGCCAAAGCCGCCGATGCCCATTTCATTGGCATCCGCTCGCGCACCCAACTCACCGAGGAAGTCTTCGCCGCCGCCCAGAAACTGGTGGCCGTAGGCTGCTTCTGCATCGGCACCAACCAGGTCAATCTGAATTCCGCCCTGATCCGCGGCATTCCCGTATTCAACGCGCCGTTCTCCAACACCCGCTCGGTGGCCGAACTGACACTGGCGCAGGCGATCCTGCTACTGCGCCGCGTGCCTGAAAAGAACGCCAGCTGCCACCGCGGCGGCTGGCTGAAAGATGCCAAGAACAGCTTCGAGATCCGTGGCAAAACCCTCGGCATCATCGGCTACGGCAACATCGGTTCGCAGCTCAGCGTATTGGCCGAAGGCCTGGGCATGAAAGTGCGCTTCTACGACGTGGTGACCAAACTGCCGATGGGCAATGCCTCGCAGGTCAACACCCTGAACGAACTGCTGGAAGAAGCCGACGTGGTGAGCCTGCACGTGCCGGAAACCCCGTCCACCAAAAACATGTTCGGGCGCGACCAGCTGGCGAAAATGAAAAAGCTGTCGATCCTGATCAACAACGCCCGCGGCACCGTGGTGTACATCGACGCCTTGGCCGAAGCCCTGCGTGAACAACGCATTTTGGGCGCCGCCATCGACGTGTTCCCGAAAGAGCCCAAGGGCAACGACGAGGAATTCATCAGCCCGCTGCGCGAATTCGACAACGTGATCCTGACGCCTCACATCGGTGGCAGCACCCTGGAAGCGCAGCAGAACATCGGCTCGGAAGTGTCGGAGAAATTCATCAAGTACAGCGACAACGGCTCCACCATCTCCGCCGTGAATTTCCCGGAAGTGGCGCTGCCGGTGCAGAACAATGTGCATCGCCTGCTGCATATCCACCAGAACGTGCCGGGCATGCTGTCGAAGATCAACAAGATTTTCTCCGACAACAACATCAACATCAACGGCCAGTATCTGCAGACCAACGACCAGATCGGCTATGTGGTAATTGACGTAGACAAGGCGTCCAGCGAATTGGCCCTGGAGAAGGTGCGCGAAGTGGAAGGCACTATCCGTGCCCGCGTGCTGTACTGATCTCCTTTGCTGATACCGGGATCAATCGCGCACCACAAAAACCCGCCGAAAAATGGCGGGTTTTTTTATTCCCGCTCTGCCCGCTCATTGGTTGCAATTCGATGACGGCGGGCATAGAGTGAAAACCGTCCTTCTTTTGCCGGGTTGCCCTATGCCATGCAGTCGCGTCAAGCGTATCTCGATACTCTCAAAATCCTTTCCGACCGCCTGATCGCGATCCAGCAACCGATCCGCATTCTCGACAGCATCAAATGGCCGGCGCAGTGGCGCCAGGATTTTTTTGATTCCGGCATGCGCGAACTGCCCAAGGCCGACGCCGACTACTATCAGTCGATTCCGCTCAACTTCAATTTCGAAAGCAAACAAACCGAGCTGCAGGATCTGCGCAAGGACATAGTGCGCAAATTGGGCCGCGGTGATGGTCTCGGTCGCATTCTGCTGGCCACTACCGAGCAATACCTGAAAGTTATCGATCTGCTGCGAGCCCGTGGCACCCCCGCGTTTGGTGAATTCAGCAAAGACCTGTACGGCTCCGCTCACGGTCATCTGTCCGGCGACAAACGCACATTAAGGGAAGTGGGCGAGCAACTGTGCTCGATTTTCTCGCACCCGTCGGCGCAACACATCGCCTTCCTGCAACCAAAAAAATACGACGCGGTGGCGGCGGTGCGTATTTTGCGCCAGCGCCTGTCCAGCTATTTTCCCGACGGCGAGCTGCAGGTGAAACTGTCGGACGGTATCGTGTCCGACGCCGCGGCCGGTGGCGACAGCATCAAGATGAATGCCCGCGCCATGTTCTCGGAACGGGACTTGCAGGTGTTGGAAGTGCATGAAGGCTGGGTGCACGTGGGCACCACCTTGAACGGTCGGCGTCAGCCGTATGCCAGTTGGCTCAGTGTCGGATCGCCGCGCATCGCCGCTATCCAGGAAGGATTGGCCTTGCTGATGGAGACACTCACCTTCAGCAGCTTTCCGCATCGCGCGCGCCGGGTCAGTGACCGCGTGGCGGCGATCCATCTGGCGGAAGAAGGCGCAGATTTCATTCAGGTGTTCCGTCATCTGACCGATCGAGGCGTGGCCGATTCGGATGCATTCACCCTGACCCAACGGGTGTTTCGCGGCGGCATGTGCCAAGGTGGCGCGGCGTTCACCAAGGATCTGGCCTACGTGAAAGGCTTCGTTGAGAACGTGAATTTCATGCGCAGTGCGATCGCGGCCGGCATGCCGGAACTGATCCCGATGCTGTTCGTAGGCAAGATTACGCTGGACGACATTCCGGTGCTGTACGAACGCTATCTGGAAGGCATGATCGAGCCGCCCAAGTATCTACCCGCCATGTTTCGCGATCTAAACGGTCTGTATGTGTGGTTTGGTTTTTCCAACGGCATGGCGTTGGTGGACATGAAGCGGGCGCAAAAACATTTTCTGAAGAATTTTGCGCAGATACGGCCGGTATGCCCGGTGGAGATGGCCCCAAGGCCGCCTGTGCCTACGGAACAGGATTAATCAGGGAACAGGAATACCCACAGAACAAGTAATAAGAAGCGCCCTGGTAATATCACATTTGCCTGCTACTCTTGCTCAAACACAGGATGTTCATTCGATCAGACTCCAAAGCAAGGTGCACACCATGGAAAACTTGCTCAGTCACGGCTTGCATGCCGTCACCCCACTTCCCCACTGCCACACCTGTTCATTGCAATCCCGCTGTGTACCCGCCAGCCTGAATGCGGCGGAGCAGGAACAACTCGACCGCATCATCCATCACAGTCGGCCGTTGCGCCGGGGCGAGCATTTATACCTGGCGGCCGATCCATTCCGCTCCATCTATATGATTCTGCAGGGCACCGTCAAAACCTATTGCCTGACCGAAGACGGCGACGAGCAGATCACCGGCTTCCTCACCGTCGGCGACTGCTTCGGTTTTGATGGCCTGAATACGTTGAAACACACCAATTCCGCCAAGTCCCTGGACCGCACCCAGGTCTGTGAGATTTCCTTTGAGCGACTGGAGCAGCTGTGCCGGCAAATCCCCCGCCTGCAGCACTATGCGTTCCAGTTGGCCAGCCGCCAGATCCTGCAGGAACAGAAGCTGTTGCAGTTCCTGGGCAAGCGCGGTGCCGAAGCACGGGTGGCGTATCTGCTGCTGAATTTCATTGGCCGCGTCAACGAAGGCCAGGCCGTAACGCGACCCATCCAACTGCCGATGACCCGCTATGACATCGCCAATTATTTGGGACTGAGCGTGGAAACCGTCAGCCGCGTGCTGTCACACATGCAGCAAGAAGGCATGATCCGAATGCGGGGAAGGCTGGCCACCATCGTGTCAGCCGAGGCCCTCGCCCATTGCGCCCAAGTGGAAACCCGCGTCATGCCGGTGCGGGTGGTAAACCTGTAGCTGCACCAGCAATCCGTTACAATTCCTGTCCCCTCCGGCCATAGCGCCGGTTGCGGCATTGCAGTAAAGCCACTAGCCTTGCTGATGCATTTCTCATCCATTTTTCCCGCCTCCCGCCGCTGTTACGGAGTTTGTCATGCGTCGCACCAAGATCGTTGCCACCCTGGGCCCTGCCACCGATGATCCCGCTGTTCTGGAGCGCTTGCTGCTCTCGGGCGTGAATGTGGTGCGGCTGAATTTCTCCCACGGTACCAGCGCCGACCAGGCCCGCC
>DATLII010000230.1:0-9597 GCA_035539495.1 Dongiaceae bacterium | reverse complement strand
ATATTGCGCGATGCGGCCGGGGCGGGGATTGGCGCTTTCATCGAAGGGGGGTGTTAACAGCAATATGATGGCGTCGCGCTCCAGTGCTGATAAACCATGTGCCAGGGCTTTGCCACCGTGCGTTGTATCGACCGCACCACTCAAAATCGGCCAGGACGACATCAGTGCGTCGTCGAACGTCAATTCCTGTCCGGCATCATTGATTGCGCGCACATACCGTGTTTCACGCCATTGCGCATCCAGCGCCTGTTTCAATTGCGCGGCATAGTCGCGCAGACGTGCGCCGGCTTCATGCCCGTCCCGCGCGGCTGCGATGGGCGCGAAATCCAATAGCACGCCAAACAGGAAGAAACCCAGCCACACGCTTTCGCCTTGGCCATGAGGCCCGATCGCATCCAAGCCGTCGTTCCAATCGCCAGTGCCCATCAGCGGCAACCCGCTTTTTCCACGCCGCTCCAGCACACGCTCGATGGCGATTTTGCAATGCTCATACAGCGACGCTTTTTCGCGCGAGCGCAATGGCACGAACACAATGCCTTCCACTTTGGGCGGAATCGGTTTGCCTTCGATGTAGTGCACGACTTCTTTCCAGATATCGTCGTCACCACTCACTTTTACATAGTGCAGCGCCACAAACGGCAGCCACAGCATGATATCGGATGCATGATTGCGCGCGCCGATGCCGGTCTGGCCGTCCCAGGTGGTGTGCCACCATTGCAATACGTCGCCTTCCAGGAATTGTTGCGCGGCGTGCAGCAGGATTTGTTGTCGGCACAAAGCAGGATGCGATGCCGCCAGCGGAATAACATCCGGTAATTGATCGCTGAAACCATAGGCGCCGCGGCGTTGGAACGGACCACTGCGGCCCCACAGACGCGCGGTCACCACCTGGTAGGGCAGCCAGTCGTTCACGAGGCGGTCGAACGCGGGATCGTCTGTATGTACGCGCAGACCGCCGAGAAAATCCTGCCACCAGGCGGACATGCGGGTGAGCGCATTTTGCAAGGCGTCAGGGCTGCGCAATTTGGTGATGATATCGACGGCTTGTTGATGCGAGGCCGCTTGCCCCAGCACCAGCCCCACTTGCAGGGATTGCCCGGCGGGAATCACCAGCTCACTGGTGAACGCGGCAACGTGATAGCCGATATCCATTGCGGCGGGATCAGATTGGCCAGTGCGCGCCATGCGCGGCGTTTCCACCGTGCCACCTTCGCCGATGAAATGACTGTACAGCGTTTCCACGGCATCCGGTTGCAGGCTGGTGGCCACGAACACAGGTCCGCGCCGGAATTGTTGATTGGGATGCTCAGCAAAAAATGCCTGCGCTTTTTCGTCCCAGTGCAGTTTCAGAATGCCGCGGCTGTCGCCGGCGATTTCCGCCAACACCAATTGCAGACAAGCGCTTAAACGCAGACGCAGAGGGGTGGGCCCGTCATTGCGTAACGTGAGCAGGCGGCCTTCGGCAGGTTGGTTGTGTAGCGTGAACACATCCATCGCAAAAGAGAAATGGCTGCGCTGCGCACTGTAACGCACGCGGCCCAGATGGAATTCGGTTTGCAATTCCTCACCGCCGCGTTGATCGGCACCGCCTTCCAACCGCAGTGGTAAACGCAACAACGGTTCATCGCGATCCAGATCCCAAAAATACCAGGCTTGGCCGGGCAGACTGGCGGAGCCGGGGCCCAGCTTGAACGGTGTTAGCGCATTCTGTTGTGAGTTGCCACAGAAGGAATACACCGCGCCTTCGTTGTTGGCGAACGCGCCATAGCCGAGCGTATTCGCCATCGGATGTGACCAGGGCCGCGGTGTGTTGCTGCTGATCTGCAGGCTGCGTCCGTCGTCGCTGAATTGCCAGGGCATAGCGAGATTGCCGGATTCCAGTGCCGACGGCGACGGCAATTCCGGCCGGTGTTGGCGTGGTTGCCGCAACTGTTGTTCCAATGCATCGGCGCTGATGGCTGTTGTCTTCAAATGACGTTGCAGTAATTGCACCGCTTCCTGCCGTGATGATGCCCAGCCTTCCACAAAGGTGACGGTAACCTTTTCCCCGGGTGCCAAACGAATTTCCACGCCCAGGCTGGCGCAGGGATCGAATTGATGCAGAGTGCCGGCTTCCAGCAATAACGGCTCGCGATGGAGCAGGGTGGATGGCGCGCGTTTGGAACCGGCGCCGATAATGCCAGAGCGGGTGTCCTGAAAACCCAGCAGACGGCATTGTGTTGGCAGCGACGCCAGTGCATGAAACCAGGTTTCTTCTGACGGTTGTTTGTTGTTGCCGGTGAGCAGGCGGTTGTCGGCGAACAGGGCCTGCAGTGGTGGCACGAACGCAGTGGCGATGTGCAGATCATTGAAGCTCTGATGACGATCGGCGGCGCCGTTAGCGCGCAGCATCAGATCGCGGAAGCTGATCAGTTGCACCACCCGTTCACGCTCACTACTGTTGGTGAGCGTGATGTCCCAACGCTCCAGCGGATCGCTGCGGTGTACGCGCACTTTGGCGTCCGTCAACAGGCCACCGTGCTGACAGGAAAAGCCCAGCGCTTTGCGCGGCAGCGGTTTAACCGAATAGTGCGCACCGGGTGCCGGTCGCGGTGACGAATGCAGCGACCAGATATCCGGCGTATTTTTTTCTGCGCTGTCCCCAGCATTTTCCAGCAGATAAAAAATCTTGCCGGTGGCGGACAGCGTGGACAACGGCCGCTGCGTCAGGTCCACCACTTCGCGATTACCGGTATTACGTTGCGCCTGGCTGAAACCACGGCCCTGCGGATCCAGCTCCAACGCATAGCGTTCGTTGCTGAGTTTGAAAATCTGCGTGGCCCAACCGCCATAACGCTGATGGGAGCCGCCGCCTTTGCGCAATCGTACCGCCGCTACTGCCACACCCAGGCAGGCAAAACCCACACACAACCAGGCGCTGGACGAATAGGCTTCCGCCTGCGCCTGCAACGCCATCTGCTCCGCCGTATTCCAGGCGGTATCCCATTCCTGCCCGCGTGGAATGTAAAACGGCAGCAACAGCGGCATCCAGGTGCCGAAGCGGCGCAAGCCTTCGGGAATATAACGGGTGGCGGAGGGATAACCCACGGTGCGAGCGGTTTTCTCGTCCAGCAAGTCGCCGCCAATGAACGACACATTCACCCGTGTGGCGACGCGCAATCCCATGTGATCGAACCAGATCACGATGCGCAGCCAGTCGTAAGCCAGCAGGCTCATGAACAGATTCAAACTCCAGCTGCGGAAGCCGGTTTCGTCCATCGCCAGCGACATGCCGGTCGCCACCAACGTACGCACCGCGCCATCCTGGTTGTACCAGGCCGGATCAGGGGCCATGCGCAGGAAGGAATAAATAATCGGCGCCATCCACAGGCCCCAACGTTCCACCCGCAGCGCCTCGCCGATGACTTTTTTCAAACCGACGGTGGTGGTGAATTCGCGAATCGGCCGCGTGCTGCGTTGCAATAGCGCGGTGAGGAACACTAGGTTGACGCTGAATAGGGGCGCCGCCATCGACCAGCTGATCACGCCGGACAACGACTCATTAAACAGCAAGCGCGCGCCACCAGTTTCCAACCCTAAATTGAGTGCGCCCCATTTGCTGAACAGCGGGTAGATGATGTACGGCTCGGGATTTTCCACGCTCAAATGCGCATAGCGGGCAAACTTTTGCAGAATCACCTGCATCTGGGTGCTTTCGCCGTACCAGGTCAATGCCGCGCCGGTGATGCCGCCCAGCAGCAATTCCACGGCATACACTTTCCAGCCTTGCAGAAACTGGCGCTGACCACGGAAGATGCGCAGCCAGTCCCGCGCCAGATGCACACCTGCATAGGCCAACGCACCCAATGCGAAACCAAAACCTGAACGATGCCAGGCGCCCTGGTCCGGCAATTCCTGACTCAGTGCCAACACAATGCCGATGCCAATCACGGCACCGCGCACATAGTTGAGCGGATCACGCAGACTGCTCAGCAGGCGCGTCACGAACGGCGCGCTGCCATCGAAACTTTCCACAATCGTTTTCGCCAGCGGAAACAGCAACGATCCCACCACCGCGCCGCTGATGTACGGATACGCCAACAGCAAAGCCGCCAGCGCGTAAAATCCGCCCGACAACATCTGCACCAGAATCATGAACAAACCGCCGTACACGCCGCCGCGCCATGCGCCTTGTTGCAAATGACCGCGAGCGCGATCCAGCAATGGCGCACGGCCTTCCAGCGCGTCCATCAGGAAACCAGTGACCAGATAGGTTTGCGCCCACAATGCAGCCTGTGCCAGCACCGATGTCAGCACCACGGCGGCCACTTGTGTCGGCAGTGACATTTCTCCACGGAAACGCCAGGGAATATCGGCGATGCTGGGGGCCAGTGTCGCCAGCGTGGATACACCAAGCAGAACCAGCACCAATGGAGGATGCAACGCAAATGTCTGCCGTGTCACCGACGCCAGCAACTGCACCAGCAGCAAGTTGAAAACCAGTACTACCAGCAGTCGCAACGCCAAGTCTGCCAGCGATGCATTCAACAACGTTTGCATTTGCGCCAACGCCTGAGCCGGCAACGCCGGTGCCGCCAACAGCAACAGCCAGTTGAACAGACAGGGGCCCAACACCAGTGCCAATGCTTCCCGCGGACGCAAGCCCCGCCCGCGCACCACCAGGGAACCGCCTTCGATGCAGAAACAGATGAACAGCAACAGCGTGGCGCCGACCCGGCTGAAGGTGAAGACACCGTTCAGATCGAGCGGAATGCTCCAGATCGGCAGCACGGGATCCACGCGCAGATTGAAGAACAGGAATAACGCGGCCACACGAATGACATCGGCCACCGATAGCAGCGTGCGCGTCAGCGCCCAGCGCAGCAAAGCAAATGCACCCACCACCAAACCCGCGGCCAGCGCCAGCCAATCCGGTGTTGCATGCATGCTACCGATCCACACCGCCGTGGCGACTAGCCAGAACGCCAGTAACCAGCCCAGCGCCGCGAGTATCCGTTCGCCCGGGCGGCTCGCCCGCATTCCACCTGCAACCGACGACTGCATCATGTCCTGAACATGCCCCTGTGGATGGTGAATGAGATCCGGATATTAGCCCGCGAATCCAGAAATAGTCTGTCGCGGATCAGGATGAGCGCAAAATCAGCAGAGTATGCAGGAAGTATAGGACAGCTCGAATGGTGCCTATGCGATCCGGTAGCCATTGCGGCCCGCTTTCTTCGCCGCGTACAGGGCTTTGTCGGCGTGTTCCAGCAGCGTATCGGGATCGATCTTCTGACCGTTCACCAGCGCCACGCCGATGCTGGTGCCGACGTGCACGATCTGATCCTCCAACACAAATTCTCCGGCGGCCAGCGCCACGATTTTGGCCGCCAGGTCCTCGGCATCTTTCGGCGAATGCATACCCTCAGCAATCAGCGTGAATTCGTCGCCACCCAAACGGGCGAGGGTATCGCTGGCGCGGATCGCCGTGAAAATCCGCGCGGAAAACGCCTGCAGCAACAAATCGCCGGCGGCATGTCCCAAGGTGTCGTTCACCTGCTTGAAGCGATCCACGTCCAGGTACATCAACGCCATCCAGTCCTTGTGCCGTTGATTGCGAGCCAGCGCTCCTTCCAGCCGATCAAAGAACAGATTGCGGTTGGGCAATCCGGTGAGCTGGTCGTGTTGCGCCATCTGCTGCAGGCGCGCTTCATTTTTCTTGCGCTCGGTGATGTCGTGCAGGAACGCATGGAACTGCTGATGACCGTCGACCTCGACCGCGCTGATGGTCATTTCCACCGGGATTTCGCCGCGATCGCGGGTCAGCGCATTGGCCTGAATACGCTGGTCCAGCATCACCGGCACACCGGTCTGGTTGTAACGCACCAGGCCCGCTGTGTGGGCATCGCGCATGCCGGCGGGAATCAGAATGCCAGCCATGGGACGGCCCATGACTTCGTCGCGAGTCCAGCCAAATGTTTTCTCTGCCTGTGGATTCCATTCCGTGATGATGCCGGCGTGATTGATGCTGACGAACGCATCGAGCGATGCTTCGATAATGCGACGCGTTCGGGCTTCGGTGGCGCGCAGATGGGTTTCGTAGCGGTTGCGCAGGTCCATTTCCGTCTGCAGTGCTTCCACGGTGCGGTTGCGGTCCCGGAGCAGGCTCTCTTTGGTTTCGAAATCCAGTTGGTGCGCCATGGCGCTGCCCAGCAGGCCCGCCATCAGTTGCAGCGTTTGCAGATCCGCATCCGAAAAAACGTGCGCGTCCTTCGCCATCACTTTCAGCACACCCACGGCTTCACCGTTGTGAATCAGGGGCGCCACAATCATGGAACCGGCGCCCACTGCTTTGCAGGCCTCGGCATCCACGCGGGGATCGCAGGAGGTGTCGTCCGACCGCAATACTTCGCGCTTTTGCACGCACAGGCCCGACAGGCTGCTGGCGATCTTCAGACGCTTGCCCACGAAGGGCAGCATGGAACCGCTGGCGGCGCGATACACCATCTTGTCGCCTTCCACCAATTCCACCACGGCGCCGGTGGCCGGTGTGATCGCCTGCATGCGCTCGGACACGGTGGTCATGAAACGGCTCAGATCCAGTTGCACGTTTGCCAGCTGGCCTTGGGTGGTGACGATCTCCTCCAGACGGCGGGCATTGCGGCGAATCTGCAGCAGGTGCTCACGTTCCTCGTTGATGTCCTGTACCAGCAGTACGAAGCGGTTGTCTTCCCGTTTTTCCTGACGGGTGATCACCATATTCACCCGCACCCACAAGTAGGTGCCGTCCTGGCAGCGATAGCGCTTTTCCAGGGTGCAATTGCGCAGATCGCCGTCCCGCAGCAAATCCAGATGGTGAAGGTCGTTCTCGATGTCGTCGGGATGGGTGATGGTGCGGCAGTTGGTGGACAGCAGGTAGGCGTCGGTATAGCCCAGCATGTTGCACAGAGCAGTGTTCACTTTCAGCCATTGGCCGTCATCGGCGGCAATGGCGGCGCCGATAGCAGCATACTCGAACGAAGCCAGCAATAATTGCTGATCCTCTGGTTTGAAATGCAACGGCATTGGGGGGCAGCCTGAAGTCCTTTTCATTTCAGTGTAATAGCTGCTCAAAATCCCGCAAATTCACCCCAGTTAACATCAAATGTTGTAAGGAAATAAAGGCGTTACTCATCGAGCTATTTCAGTCACGTGAGACGGCCGCGCTCTGCGAAACCCGGTACAGACGGTCGTTCAGCCAATGCATTACCTGCTCGAACGGCCAGGCCCATTTGCGCTGGAACCAGTAGCCAACCCGGATATCCGGCGAGGTGAATACCAGCCAGCTGCGTTGACGAATGCCGTCCAGGATCGACTGCGCCGCCTGTTCGGGAGTCACCGCATGCCGGCGGAAATCCTGCCGCAGCGCTACAGCTTCAGGATGCTGCAGGTCGATACCGGCGATCTGGATCGTGTTCACCAGCCCGGTATCCACCGCGCCCGGGCACACCAGGCAGACATGGATGTTGTGCCGGCGCAGATCCTGACGCAGCACCTCCGATACCCCGCGCAGGCCGAATTTGCTGGCGCTGTAGGGCGCATGCCAGGGCAGGGGAAACAGCGCCGCTGCCGATGCCACATTCACCAGATAGCCGCCGCGTCCGGCCTTGATCATGGGGGGCAGAAAGCATTCCATCACGTGGATGGGCCCCATCAGATTCACCTCGATGCAGCGCCGCCACTGCTCGTGAGCCAGGGTTTCCACCGACCCCCAAATGGCGATGCCGGCGATGTTCATCAGGACGTCCAGGCTGCCGAAACGGTGGTGCAGGTCATTGGCGTAGTGGCGCACGGCGTTGAAATCCGCGATATCCAGCGCGCGCCAGTCCAGCACCTCACCACCGTTGCTGCGGATCAGGTCGGCCACCAGGGCCAGGCCGGTGCCGTCGATGTCGGTCAGGATGACGGCAGCGCCGGCGGCTGCAGCGGCTATGGCGGTGGCACGGCCGATGCCGCTGGCCGCGCCGGTGATGAAGCATTTTTTCTGGGCCAGATGGTGCATGCAGGCGCCCCTCGGTGCAGTAAGGGTAAAAGACGAGTGATAGGTGACAGGTAATAAAAGTCCATGGTGAGGGGCTGGTTAAAGCCGCGCCAGTGCGCAAAGCTGCCAGGGCGGGTATCCAAATGGGCCAGCAGGTTTTCATTGGCCGGAATTGTGTCAGTATGGCCGCATCACCCACCGGGGACGCTGCCCATGACCAACTCCATCGAACAGCCCGTCCAAAGCCCCCGTCCGCGGCCGGCCCTGTCGCCGGAAACGGGCTGGGTTTCCATGCGTCATCTGCAACACATGGTGCAAAGCGGCCGGGCAGCAGGCCTGGAAATGGACCAGTTGCTGGCGCTGGCTGGCCTGGATGATGACCGCTTGGCGGACGCCGACGCCCGGGTGCCGCTCACGACCCTGGAGCGGCTACTCGCCGCCCTGCAGCGGGACCACGCCGACCGTCTGCCCGGCATACATCTGGCCAACGCCATCCAGCCTGCCACTCTGGGCGCTCTGGGTTTCATTCTGCAGGCCTGCTCCACTTTCGCCGACATGCTGGACGTGGTGCAGCGCTACAACGGCATGCTCAGCAACATCGGCCATGCGTCGGTGCAACCCTTGCCGGGGCTGGTGCAGGTGAGCTGGGAATGCCGCGCCGGCAGCCCGCAGTTGCAGCGTCACGCCAGCGAATATGTGATGGGCACCATCATGGTGGTGGCGCGTTTGCTGGCGCCGGGGAACGACATCATGCCGGCGGCCGTGCACTTCCCCCATGCCCGTCCCCAGCGAGCGGAACGGGTACGCGACTACTTCGATTTCTTCCGCTGCCCGGTGCACTTCGACAAGCCGGTGGCCGCTGTGCTGTTTCCGGCCAGCCTGCTGACGTTGCGCCTGCCCCATGGCGACGCCGCCTTGAAAGAACTGCTGGAGCGCCACGCGCAGAATCTGCTGCAGCAACGGACGCAACCGTCGGCACTGGTGGACGATGTGCGCCGGCTGCTGACCGCCCTGATTCTGGACGGCGCGCCCACCAAAGTGGCCGTGGCGCAGCAATTGGGTATGAGCACCCGCAGCTTGCATCGCCACCTGCAGGACAACGGCACCTGCTATCAGGACGTGCTGCATCAGGTGCGGTTGGAGCAGGCGCGGGGCTTGTTGGAAAAAGATCTGTCCAGCGGTGCGATCGCCAGCCGTTTGGGCTTCCATTCCCGCCAGGCCTTCTTGCGTTGGTTCCGCCAGCACACCGATCTAACCCCCAGTGCCTTTCGCCAGCAGATGCAGGGCCAGTTCGTGCCGGATGCCCCATTCGATGACGCTGTGCCAGCCGAACTCCGGCCAGCCGGAATTCCGCAGGGGGAGTCCGCCGATGTCCACTGATCCGCTGCAACCGCCCGAAGGCTGGCATCGGCTGGCCCGGCCGCGTCTGACACCGCCGCCGCCCGCACAACGGGGCCTTTTCTTTCGCAGCCTGTCCTTGATCGCCGGCCGCCTGGGCCGCAGCGAAATCCCCGATATTTTCCCCGTGCTGAACATTCACCGCGGCCTGTTTCCCGCCTGGCTCTGGTTTGCCTCGCGGTTGATGCCCTATGGCCGCC
>DATLII010000229.1:0-3161 GCA_035539495.1 Dongiaceae bacterium | reverse complement strand
CAACTACCGCATCAGCGTGGCAGCCGACATGGATTTTGCCCAGCGAGAAGAAACCTTGCAGTCCTACGGCAATGATCCGCGCTTGCGTTCGGAAATCCTGCGCGATGAGAGCGTGCTCGACCAGCTCGCGTTGGGTGTTCCGGGTTCTCTGAGCAATCGTCCGGTACCGCCTGCCACCCAGCAACAGAATGATCCGGCAGCCAAGGGCGCAACTACTCAGAATGCGGCGAAGGATCTGTCTGTCACCGACAACAAGGCGGCAACCTCGCTGCGCAAGGAATCCAATCGCCAACTGGAATACGATCAGGCGGTGACGCACATCAAACATGCACCGTTTGCCCTGCGCCGCCAGAGTGTGGCAGTGGTGCTGAATGCCAACAGCGCACCGGAAAGCGGCTGGACACCAGAAGCCCGCGCCGAACTGGAAGCAATGGTGAAAAGCGCAGCGGGGTTTGATGAAAAGCGTGGCGATCTGCTGACGCTGAGCGTATTTCCTTTCACAGCGCCGGCGCCACCGATGGAGCCGTTGCCCTGGTGGGAGAGCGATCAGATCTATGACCTAACCCGAATGGGAATCATCGGGCTGATCAGCCTGCTGTTGATTTTCCTGGTGGTGCGCCCGGCGCTGCGCAATCTGATCCGCTCCAACACCCAGGTGTTGATGCAAGCGCCAGAACCTGCACTGACATTGCCGCAGGAACGCACTGGCCCCCGTGCACTGGTGGAAGAAGCTGGGCCCCGTGTTCTGGGCGAATTCAACCCGCTGGCGGAAGTTTATTTGCCTGCACCCGGTTCCGGCCTGGAACTGCAGATAGAGCACCTGCAAATGCTGGCACACAATGATCCGGAACGAGTTTCCGAAGTTCTCAAACAGTGGATAGGCCGAAATGAAAGAACCCTCACCACAGCAAGCTGACGGACAAAAAGCCGCGAATGCATTGCAACCTCGTCCTTCACTGCGTTCCATGAGCGCGGTGGAACAGGCCGCAATCCTGTTGCTAAGCATGGGCGACTCTGCTTCTTCCGGTGTTCTGCGGCATTTTTCCCGCGAGGAAATTGTCAGTGTCAGCCAGGCGATGGCACGCCTGAGCAATATCAAACAGCCCATGGTGTCGGATGTGATCGGCCGCTTTTTTGATGACTACAAAGAACAGAGCAGCATCAAGGGCGCATCCCGTTCCTATCTGTCAGGCATGCTCGGCAAGGCGCTGGGCAGCGATATCACCCGCAATCTGCTCGACAGTATTTATGGCGAAGAAATCCGCGCCAAAATGGCGAAAATGGAATGGATCGATCCCAAGCAATTTGCTGCCCTGATCGCCAAGGAACACGCCCAGATGCAAGCCGTGTTTCTGGCCTTTTTGCCACCGGGTATGGCCAGCGAAGTGCTGGAAGCCATGCCCGCTACCCGACAGGACGAGTTGCTTTACCGCATCGCTAATCTGAGCGAAGTGAACAGCGATGTGATCGCGGAACTGGAAGAATTGATCGACCGCAGCCTGTCGGTACTTTCCACCCAGGGCTCGCGGGTGCGTGGTATCAAGCAGGCCGCTGACATCATGAATCGCTTCAAGGGCGATCGTAATCAGATGTTCGAACTGCTGCGGTCCCACAACCATGATCTGGTGGGCAAGATCGAAGATGAGATGTACGACTTTTTCATCTTGTCGCGGCAAAACCAGGAAGTGCTACAAACCTTGCTGGAAGCCATTCCGCTAGAGGAATGGGTGGTGGCATTGAAAGGTGCCGAGCCCGAACTGGTCAAGGCCATTCAGGCGGCCATGCCCAAACGTCAGGCACAACAGATGGAATCCATCAACCGCCGCCAGGGACCAGTGCCCTTGAGCCGCATCGAGCAGGTGCGCAAGGAAATCATGGCGCTGGTGCGCGACATGGCCGCCAATGGCGAAGTGCAGTTGCAACTGTTCCGTGAACAAACGGTGGAGTGAGGAGCTGATCATGACGTTCAAAGTCATCAAAGGTGCAGGCAAGGGTTGGCGTCCGTTTCGATTTCCGCCCCGCGCCAGCTTTTCCAATCCGTCCGGACAGTGGGAACACGATCCCGATGTCATTCAGCGCGCCATCGGTGACGGCTTTCAGCAGGGTTCTGAAAAAGGCTATCAGCAAGGCCTGCTGCAGGGGCAGGAAGAAGGTCACCGAGAGGGATATGGCCAGGGCCGCAACGAAGGCCTGATGCGCGGACGCGAAGAGGGGCGGGCGGAAGGGCGCCAGCAGTTTGAATTGGCGAGCCAGCCTCTCGAAAACATCATTGCCCAGCTGCAACAATTTGCGCAGCAACAGGAACGTCAGCGCCGCCAGGATCTGCTGGAATTGGTAAAAAAAGTTGCGCAACAGGTGATTCGCTGCGAACTCACCCTCAATCCCACCCAACTGCTCAATCTGGCGGAAGAGGCGATGACCACGATGCCCGACGAGCAGGACGAGGTGCAAATCCTGCTGAATCCGGATGAATACAACCGCATTCGCGATCTCTTTCCCGGCCGCGCTGCAGCCTGGCGTCTGGTGGCGGATGAAAATCTGGCGCCGGGTGAGTGTCGTATTGTTACGCCGCAGGCAGAAATGGACATTGGATGCCAGCAACGTCTGGATGCTTGTATCGACACCTTGTCCAAACACATGCAACTGACTGAAGGTTGAGCTTGAACAGTTCATCGCCCCTGGGCAATTTCAAACTCGATGATGCTCTGCGCTCACTCGACGGCATTCAACTGGCCCGCGTCAACGGTCGCCTGGTGCGCGTGTCTGGAATGTTGCTGGAAAGTCACGGTTGCCCACGCATGACCGGGCAACGTTGTTACGTGGAACAAGGCGACGGCAGCATGCTCGAAGCTCAGGTGGTGGGATTCAATCGCGATATCAGTTACCTGATGCCATTCAAAAAACCGTTGGGCCTCACCACCGGTTCACGGGTATTTGCTGCCGACGACGATAGCCATTTGCACATCGATGAATCCTGGCTGGGGCGCGTTCTTAACGGACTGGGTGAACCGCTGGATGATTGCGGCCGATTAAGCGGACGCGATGTTCTGCCGGCGGAATTACCCAGAGTCAATCCGCTGCGACGACGCCCGGTGTCTGCGCCTCTGGATGTGGGCGTGCGCGCCATCAATGCGTTACTAACATTGGGCAAAGGACAGCGG
>DATLII010000228.1:0-4646 GCA_035539495.1 Dongiaceae bacterium | reverse complement strand
GGGCAATCCAGCGCGGCCCACAGGATTTCAGCGGGAATCTTGCCATCCACGACCAGGGACGGATGAACGTGCCAGGGTGAAGCCACAATACCGGTTTTATTAGCGGGATCTGCGTTGCCAAGCGGGCCGGTAAACAGATGCAGGCCGTCGCCTTCGTCGCGCTGTGGACCGCAAACAAAACAGCCGGGGAACGGGTGATAGTTAAAGCCGGGATACTGTTTGGCAGCAGCGGTGGCTTCAGCCAAGGTGGGCGCGGGAGGTGGCGTCAGGTCCAGTGTCGCACTGCGCGCTTCGCCAATCAGAACCTCGCCATTGAGCAGCTTCACGCTGTCTGCTTCCGTTAGCAGCGTCAGTCCAGCTTCCAGGGGTGGCGGCGCAAACAGCCGAACGCTGGCTGTACCACTTAATTTGTCCCCTAATTTGCCACCCATCAGACCGCAGACATAACCGCCATTACCCGAGCGTGCAGGGCCGCGGAAGCGTGGCGCGATGGAGACGGTTTGCGATGACATGATGGCAGCTCCTTGCAAAGATCGACTGGCGGCTACAAATGGACCTCCAATTCTACCGTCAGACTCCGCCCCTGTTGCGGCAGATCATAATAAATCTGCGGCAGTTGCGATCCTTGCGATGGTCCATTACTCGGTTCCACCACATCCGCGTCCGCCAGATTGCGCCCGATCAGCGCCAGTGACACATCGTTGCCCCACAACCGGCGCACCGTCAGGTCCATGGTGAGATAGCCATCCAAATCATCGCGTGGATCGTTGGGTTGCCGCTGGCGCTCGCCTACCAGGGTGAGCTGTGGCACCACCTGCCACACCGACTGCGACCATTGCAGGCGCACATAGGCTTTGTCGTCTGGCGCAATACCCAGGGGCTCGCCGGTGGCCATGTCTTCCGTGTGCTGAACGCTGTAATTGGCCAGCGCCTGCAGATTGCGGGCGAAGGTGTAGCGCACTTCCAGCTCGGCGCCGGTGCCGTCGATGCGCCCGATATTTTGCGCGGTGAACGTGGGCGTGGTTTCGTCCGCGACGAAATCGATGTAGTCCTTGATGCGATAGCTGTAGATATTGAGCGCGGAACTGAAGGCGTGGAACGGTTCCCAGGCAAAGGCCAGCTCGGCGTTGTGCAGCCGCTCCGGTTTCAGATCGATATTGCCCTGAGCCACCGGATTACTCTGCACGTAGAGTTCACTCATTACCGGTACGCGAAAAGCTTCGCCGTACATGATCTTGCTGGTGAAGGTGTCAGTGGTGTGCCAGACCAGCGCCATACGCGGATTGGTGGCCGATCCCACATCGTCGTAATCGTCGTAACGCACACCCGCAGTCAGCACCCATTGTTGCGCCAGCTGCCATTCATCCTGCGCGAAAGCGTAGTAGCTGGTACGTTGTGCTTCGGGCTGGAAAATTTCCGACGTGTCGGACGTGTTCTGCCAGCCGGAACCAGCCAAAGACACAGGAACATCGCCGACAAAAGTGTAGTTGCGGTAATCGGTGGATTTATACAGATCGCCCCAGTAATACCCGGTGCCCAGCGTCAGTTGGTGCTGATCGAAACCCCGATACAGCGCTTTCAGATTGAAATGCGCATTTTCTTCTGCCACGGAAGGTGTTGCGATGATGCCGTCCGGAAACACGCCACCCAACGCGCCAGGCGGAAACAGATGAATCTGGCCCTGGCTTGCCAAATAGCTGTGCAAATATGTGAGCTGAGCATCCAGATCCAGATCCGGCGCGATTTCCTGCTGATGCCAGGTCAGATCCATATTGCCGTCTTCATACAGGTAGCGGGCGCCAGGATCGAGCGACGAACCGGTGCCATAACCATTGCCCACATCCCACGCCCGCCGCCAGGCAGCACGCAGACGTACTTGGTCCCAGCCCATGTCGATGCGCGCATCATAAACATTGAACGGCAGATCGGCGGGCGCGGGTGCGTACGAGGCGGATGTGTTCAGCGCGTTGTCGATAGTTGTTTGGCGGTCGCTGCGAATGATGACATCCTCATCGCCCGCCGTTTCCTGATAGGAAAACAGAAAAGCGGAGCGGGCGCCGGCAAATTCAAACGGGGTTACCAAGGATGCGCGGCCGGTGTCGAAGCTGCCGACGCTGGCGGTGATTTCCGTGCCCGCCATATTTTCGGCGCCGCGGGTAATCACATTGATGACGCCAGCGAAAGCGTCTGCGCCATAAAGCGCGGAGCCGGGGCCGCGAATGATTTCGATGCGCTCGATGGTGCTGATGGGTAGTGAATATTGATTCGGTGTGCGTTCGCCGCGATCACCCAGAAACAATCGCGACATGGGAACGCCGTTGATCAACATCAGGGTTTGCGCGTTGTAAGTCGAGACGATGCCGCGGAAGAAATAACGCGGCGCGTAATTCAGGCTGGAGCGGGAGATGTGCAGGCCGGGTACGGATTCGAGTGCTTCATCCAGCGTCTGCGCGCCCATGGATTCGAGATCCGCCGCCGTGATCACGCTGGTGCCTGCCGGTGCTTCGGTCAGCAGTTTCGGCGCGCCGGTGGCAATGGATACCTCGATGTCGCCCAGCTGTTGGAGCGACAGTTCTAAGAGATCATCGAAATCAGCAGCCAGCAAACCCGATGACGGCAACCACAGGGCAGCGACCAACAACAATCGCGAAGTTTTTGACAACGTTCGCTCCTTCTATCGCTTTTTATTGTATTGATTAACCAAAGCATTTTTAGGTAAAGACAGAAACCCTCTCGGAAAATCATAGCCCGACTTGACGGTAAAGGCCATTGCGGAATTCACGACATTCATAGGGGGCCATTAGGTTGGCTATGTGAGTCCATTGCCTTAAATTTTTAGAATACGCGCGCCTGCAGCCAAAGCAGGGACGGATAGCTGGCCAACCACACCCAGACAAAACGATTGAGACCAAACAGCAAGGCATTGGCGATATGAAAAAAAGCAGCCAGTACCAGAGCGGCGATCAGCGTGTCGAACCGGAGCAACGTCAGCGGAAAAATCAGCTCGAACAGCATCACGGCCCATCCCATCACCCACATCAGCCGAGGCCATTGCGCCCAGCCACGCAACGACTCGCTTTGCGGATAGGCGGAAAAGGCGAATACATCCACCAGAGCCTGGCCTCGGCGCCACTCCGCATTCACGACCTTGACCCAACCCGCCATGAAATAGGACAACACGATTTGAATGGCCAGATAACCGAAAGCGGCCTCCTGCCAACGCGGTGGCGCATTTAAATCACGACAGAGGTGCACGGCCAGCAGACAGATCTGCATCAACACCGCGACACGGTCGGAGCCGCCGTTGTAAGGCCCATCGCAGCGGGCCAGAATCCAAGTGCTGGTCAACAGCAGAATGCCAAGTACCGCTGTGGGCCAACCACCTGCTACCAGCAGCACACTCAGCAGCAAGCGCAGGGCAAACAGGCGGCGATCGCAGGCGGGCATGGCCAAGTGCTCGACGCTCTGCTGCGCCAGCGCCAGACCCAGCAGGATTTCACACAGACGCACCGCCGTTTCAAGCGCAATCAAGGGATCGGTTTCCATGCTTGATCAACGGAAAATACTGGCGAGATGAAACGCTCCCGCCGCACAAGTTCGTTTTCCACACGTTCCACTTCCATCAGACGAAAGCGAAACAGCGTTGTCGAAGGTGGCTTTGAAGAATGTGGCTTTGAAGAATGTGGCTTTGAAAAAAGCGACGTTGAAATGTGCCCGGCTTTTATCGCCTGTGCGATGCGTGCGGCAATCACCTCCCGCGCTTGCGGTGAATCGCGCTCCAGAATTTTTTCGCTACTGGATAATAGATACAACGCCTCATTGCCCTGCGGATTCCAGAGCAATCGCAGAAGATAGTGCGAAAGAGGAATCCGCGTGGGACGCGGCCGGAACGGATGCCACTCGGGCTCCGCATTCTCTTCCGCCAGCAAGCAGTATTCGATGCGCGGCGATGGTCCGACACCGTCGAAAAAACGCCAGGAGGGAATTAGCGCAGGCAGTAAATGGCGCAGCATGGCCGCAGGCTCTGAGGATGATGCCTATGAGCTTAGCCAATTTGCAGATACACCTCCACCTCGCGTCTGTTTACGAGGTGGAGGAGGCTTACAGCTCAGTCACCGTCGGCCGGACCATCCAGGTCCAGAAGATCGTGCTGACAGACGAAGGTGAAGGAATTATCCGTGACCGTCATATTGGGCGTCGCAGCTCCGATTTTCCGGGCCAGCCAATAGAAAACGTGATTGCCTGGGGGGATGCCTTGAGCATTGGGTCCGCGGAACGTACAGGTGGAGCTGACCTCTTCGGTTCTCTGGGTGTTCGCGTCATGCTCGACCTGCCTTTCGCACGGCCCGTCCAAGGGTGGGTTGGGATTGTTGAGCGACAGCACAAACCGATAATTGTTGTCGACGCCGTTGTTGGGATTCTGCGAATCCGCGCTGCCGGTAGAGATACAGTAGGAAAACATATCGAGATGAATGGGTTCGCGTGACAGGACGGTCCAAGCGGCGGCTGAAGTTACCACGCGGTTGATGTTGGTTTCGTCGCCTCCCACCGCTTGTTCGCCAAAAGCATAGAAGGAAGCGAACATCAGGGGTGCGGAGAGCAATGCAGTCAGTTTCAGGGTGTTCATAGTCAGTGTCCTTATATTC
>DATLII010000227.1:0-3050 GCA_035539495.1 Dongiaceae bacterium | reverse complement strand
GTGCCGGAGATGGAATAGGCTCCCGGCGTTGGTGTGCCTGGATCAACCGGCGAAGGATCGGTAGGCGTCCGCGGAGCATTGCCGCCGCCTCCGCCGCCACCACCGCATGCAGCCAGCAGAAGGGATGCTGACAGAACGGTTGCAATTGTGTGAAAGCCGGAAGTGGAAGTAGGTTTGCGGGTTTTCGGGGACGGGAAGTCTTCCATGGCGGTTTGATCCATAAAATAGAAGGGCGTTGAGGTCGGGAAATAGTGCCCACTCTTTCGCGACGAGTAAATCGTACAGGGCTCGTCAAAATGACCAGTTTTGGTTCCAGAAAATGGAATTTTTTCCTTGAAATTTTGTGACAGCAATTGAAAGGAATCACGGGGGGCGGGATTATACTGGTGGCTCTTTTTTCATCATCAACGCACTATCGGCAGGTCAGTCAAGCATCATGACGTCCATACCCTTGCATAAACTGCGTTTGCCGCGCCGGGCCACTGTATGACGCGCGGCAACAGACCTGCTTTTGACGTCGAGTTTGCCCTGATACGGATTCTGGGCAACAGCCTTCCGCCACGCCATGCCAAAGACGAAATGCTCCAGCATCTCAAGTTCACATTGGCGCACGAACCCGAGCTGGAAGGTTGCAACAAAATCTGGATACTTAACCGCATTGCTGATCGACGCACCGAAGAACTCTGCGCCAACCTGATTGAGAAGGCGGGTTACAGGATTGTTCGGTTGCCCTTCGATATTGATGAGTACGCGCGGCGGTTTCACGATCTTTCGGGCGTACCCATTCAGCTTTTGAGTGAAAAGTCACTCAACGATCCCGCATCCTTCACGGCATCCACCTACGCGCTTGAATGGATGTATCGCCACAAAAATCTGTACGCCGTCGGCGTAAATACAGCTCGCAATGTGGCTCTGGCGCTGGGCCGCCAGCATGCGCAGTGGACCCTGCCTTGGGACGGAGCCTGCTTCGTGACGCCGCAAGCCTGGGACGGGATCCGTCAGCTTTCCCGGCAAGACAGTGCAGCGTTGCATTTGGTGGTGCCGTTGGCGCGCGTCAGTGATCCGCAGTCGTTGCTGTCAGGGACTTTCAAGCCTGCGCGCTTGACCGAGCCCCAATTGGGATTCCGGCACGACAGTGAAGTGACCTTTGATGAGCAGTTGCGCTATGGCAATCGCAACAAAGCGGAATTGCTGGTCAGGCTGGGCATATCGGGCCCCTGGAATAATTGGCATCCCGCCGCATGGGACCGGCCTCAGCCAGTTCCTTGCGCGGAACGGGGGCGGTTCGTGCAAGGTGGCTGGGTGGCCCGGCTGCCAGCAGGCTGCGAATCCGGCATTGAAAACGATGAGCCGCTGCGGTGGCGTTCACGCTTTCAGGGTGTCGCATTGCTGTGTCGCCAACTGGATACCCGCATTCTGATCAAACACAACAAAAAGGGTCGTTTGCTGTGTTACAACGAAGCGGCTTTGCGCAATGTCGATCATGCAACAGTCCAACAACTGTCCGCACTGGCGGACATCGAATTGGCTCGGCCGGCACCATCGGTACTGGATAAAAGCCACTGCGCCCCCAGCGCAAACCGACAGGATTATTTTAGCGTTGCCCCTTACTTTCATCATGACCAGAGTATGCATCGTGAGCAGAGCACTTCCGCCGTCCACTATCTGGATGGTGTGCGGAATGCGTACGCGATAGCGGGAACAACGCAAAGCGGTGAACATGATCGGCACGCACTGGATCGGATGATACAGGGCGTTTGCACCACGACACTGGCCGGCGTGCTGGCGCCTAATCCGCACTATCTGGCGCGCGCAGCGCTGCTGGTGCGAACCTGGTTTATCGACCCTGCCAGCCGCATGAATCCGCATATGCGCTTCGCCCAATGCATCCCTAACGCCGCCGCAGCGGGTCGCCCTTGGGGGATCGTCGAATTCCGCAACCTCTGGCCTGTACTGGATGCGATGACGCTGCTCCGTCGTGCTGGCGCGTTGTCGGCGCAGGAGTTTGCCAGTCTTCAACACTGGTTTGGCGAATTTCTGGATGACGTTACCCGGCACGCTACCGCTCTTGAAGACAACAATATTGCGATCTGGAGCGATTTGCTGACCGCCTCCATCGCGGCGTTTTTAGGTCGCCACCAGCAAGCGGCGACCATTCTGGCGGACGTGCCGCTGAGGATGAGTACGCAGTTGTTGCCGTTCGCCGTTCCCCACCGTGAATTGCAACGCAGCCGGCCGCTGCATTACAGCCTGTTTCTGGCGCAGGGCCTGGCCTGTTTGGCATGGTTGGGACGTAGTTTGGGGATGGATCTTTGGCGATATCAGGCAACGCAACATCGCAGCGTGGCGCTGCTGATACGGTTCTTGGCGCTCAATCGAGAGTTGTTTTCGGATTACGCGGCAGAAGCCGTGCAGTTTGATTATCGCATCGCCAGTCTGATACAGCGGGTACCGGCCGATGCCGCCGGATTTTCTGCGCTGCAATCGTGTCGGGACGAGACATCCACTCTGCCTGTTGACCATTTCCCACAACAGCCATCATCAGCACTGGCTGATTCGCTGTATCGTGAATCGGACTTCGGCATGGTGCCCTTTTTCTTCCGCTTCGGCCCCGACTAAATCAATGCTATTTAGCCGTTACGGCCAACCCTGAAGAAACCCACCATCTCCTGCAGCTTTTGTGATTGCTCGGCCATTGCTTCGCTTGCTGCGGTTGCCTCTTCCACCAGCGCGGCATTCTGTTGGGTCATCTCATCCATTTGCGCAACCGCCTGGTTCACTTGTTCGATGCCGGCCTTTTGCGCCTGGGATGTGTCGCTGATTTCGCGCATCATCATATCCACTTTCCCAATGGTATCGACCAGCTCTTTCAGGGTTTGGCCGGATTGATTCACGAACTGGGTGCCATCGGCTGTTTTGTTCACGCTGTCGCGAATCAGCTCCTTGATTTCTTTTGCGGCGCCTGCCGAGCGCTGAGCCAGCTTGCGCACTTCGCCTGCCACAACAGCAAACCCTCGGCCCTGGTCGCCGGCCCGCGCCGCTTCGACCGC
>DATLII010000226.1:0-6355 GCA_035539495.1 Dongiaceae bacterium | reverse complement strand
GTGTGCGCAAGCAACCGGATCAATACACCGGACCTTGCCGAGAAAATCATTGCCGACGGTCAGGCGGATATGGTGTCACTGGCGCGACCCATGCTGGCGGATCCCTTTTTCGTGGCGAAAGCGGAAGCGGGGCGGGCGGATGAGATCAATACCTGCATTGCCTGTAATCAGGCTTGTCTGGATCACACGTTTTCGTTGAAGCGTGCAAGTTGCATGGTGAATCCGCGCGCTTGCCATGAAACTGAACTGCGCTATCGACCCACGCAAAGCAGGAAGAAAGTGGCGGTGGTGGGTGCAGGCCCGGCGGGATTGGCAGCGGCCACGGTGGCGGCGGAGCGAGGCCACGACGTAACGTTGTTCGAGGCAGACGACAAAGTCGGCGGCCAGTTCAATATCGCCAAGCAGATTCCGGGCAAAGAGGATTTCAGCGAAACGCTGCGCTATTACAACAGCATGTTGAATAAGTACAAAGTGCAGGTGAAGTTAAATCATCGCGTGTCGGCCGATGAACTGAATGGTTTCGATGATGTGATCGTGGCGACGGGCATCGCGCCGCGTAAACCGGGCATTCCGGGCATCGATCATCCCAAAGTGCTGACGTATCTGGATGTGCTGCGGGACAAAAAGCCGGTGGGTAAATCTGTTGCGGTGATCGGCGCTGGCGGGATTGGTTTCGATGTTAGCGAATATCTCACGCACGCCCACGCCGAGGATGAAACCCAACAGTGGTACAAAGAATGGGGCGTGGATACGCAATTGCAACACCGTGCTGCACTGGTACCGGCGCAAGTCGCACCGAGCCCGCGCCAGATTTTTCTGCTGCAACGCAAGGAAAGCGCGGTGGGCAAGCACCTGGGCCGCACCAGTGGCTGGGTGCATCGGGCGCAGCTGAACAAGAAAGCCGTGGAGATGATTGCCGGCGTGACCTACGACCGCATTGATGATGCTGGCTTGCACATCACTGTCAACGGCAAGTCGCGTTTGTTGGCGGTGGATAACGTGATCATCTGCGCGGGCCAGGAACCGTTCCGTTCATTGGCGGATCAGTTGACCGGCAAAAGCGTGCGGGTGCATGTGATTGGTGGCGCGGACGTGGCGGCGGAGCTGGATGCCAAACGTGCCATCAAGCAGGGCTCGGAACTGGCGGCGCGTTTGTAATACCAGTAAAAGCCGGTTAGCTTCGACAAGATGCCGGCGTTTTAATTCCTTTCCTTCGTAATCCGCAGTGTTATAACTGCGGATTCCCTCGCAATCCAAACCCGATTTTCCCGCCTTAAGCAAACCTTAAGAATCATTAAGACAGGCTTAAGCTGCCTCCCTTAGGCTTGGTTCCATACCGGTTTCAGATTCTGAATGCGGGAGCGAACCATGACATCGGATCTTCATTATGCAGTGCTGACCATCAAAGGCGAGTCGTGCCGGATCGTGGGTTATTACCCTTGGCATAGCGATCGCAAACGAATCGAGCATTTCATTGCCGAACGTTTCAATTCTGTCTACGGCGCACACCTGCATCATTTCATGCCGTTGTTGGTGGCATTGGAAACCGAGGCTGGTGAGCTGTTGGCTGTGGTCGGCGTCCGTGCTGCCCAGACCGAAAAATTGTTCCTTGAACAGTACCTGAATGAACCGATTGAGCGAGTGATTGCCACTCATCTGCAGGTGGATGGTCGTTGCCTGGATGCGCTACGTCCGAATGTCGTGGAAGTGGGCAATCTGGCAGCGTTGAAGCCTGGCTATGGCCGCTATCTGTTTGCGGTGCTGACGGATTTACTCAGCGCCTGGCATTTTCGCTGGTTGGCCTGTACCGGCATTACCGGTGTAGTGAATGCGCTGCGGCGGCTGGGCATAGAGCCTCGCTGTGTAGCGCCGGCAACACCGGAGCGGATTCCGGGTGGTGTCACCGAATGGGGTGATTATTACAACAAGCATCCGCAGGTGATGGTGGGCGAGATCGAACAGGGCCGTATTCAGGTAGAGCGCTGCGGCTTGCTGCAATCCTGCCAGTACCGGCGGCTGGAGCAAACAGATGTCCTTAGTGCTTGATGCTGTGCGCTTGCAGGCGCGATTCCAGCCGGACGTCGTGGTGTTGGATGACGGCTACCGTACATTGACGGCTCATGCTTTGCTGTGCGCGCTGGAATCAGTGCGGGAATGGGTACAGGCACAAAGTTGCCGCTCCATCGCGCTTGCCGGTGACAATAGTTTGAGTTGGATCATCTGTGATCTGGCGCTGTTGGATTTGCCTGTGCGCGTGATTCCTCTGCCGACATTCTTTTCGTCCGCCCAGATCGAGCATGTTTTACAGCAGAGCCAGGTTGATACGGTGCCGGCGATGGCGCTGGATGCCTTGATGGAGCACGGGATCTGCGCGTTTCAATACTTGGATGTGAACTATGACATTGTCGCAAGCAGGCGCTTGCCAGATGCCATTGCAACGGACTTTTCATCCTACGAAAAAATTACATTTACATCCGGCAGCACCGGTACTGCCAAAGGCGTGCGGTTGACACTGGACACGCTAGAGCAAACCGCCAATGCGGTTGCCAACGCATTGCGACCGCTGACGATTGCATCTCATTTAGGCGTGCTTCCCTTTGCGACACTCCTGGAAAATATCGCCGGACTGTACGCGCCGCTGTTGCAAGGCGTGTGCATTCACGTGCGCCGACAGGAACAGCTTGGCCTGGCTTCGCCAGCACAGTTCAACCCATTTTTGTTGCTGAGTGAAATTCAACGCGTGCGTCCCCAAGCCACTATCCTGGTGCCGCAATTATTGCTGGCGCTGGTGAGCCTGCTAGAGCGGGGGCTGAGTCTGAACGGTGATTTTCGGTTCATCGCTGTAGGCGGCGGGAAAGTATCGACGGCCATGTTGGAGCAGGCCAGAACGCTGGGTTTACCGGTATATGAAGGTTATGGCCTGTCGGAATGCGGTTCTGTGGTGGCGCTGAATCTGCCTGGCGCTGATCGTGTTGGCAGCGTGGGCAAGCCAATGTCGCATTGCGGTGTTCGCGTCAATGAGGAAGGTGAAATCCTTGTGCGGGGCTCGGCCATGTCCGGTTACTTGGGTGAGGCGATATCGTCCGGCGGTGAAATCGCGACCGGCGATCTGGGCCACATCGATGCGGACGGTTTTCTGCACGTGAGTGGCCGCAAGAAAAATATGTTCATCACGGCGTTCGGCCGCAATGTAAATCCGGAATGGGTTGAGGCGGAATTGCTGCGTCATTTGCCCGTCCGTCAAGTGGCTGTGTTCGGTGAAGCCATGCCGCGCAATCGAGCGGTCATCGTGGCGCGAGCCGGTTATGGTCAGGCAGACGTGGCGGCAGCGGTGACAGCTTGCAATCTTACCTTGCCTGATTATGCCCGCATTGGTCGGGTTTTGCTGGCCACCGAACCTTTCACTGTCGAAAACGGCCTCGCAACCGCTAACGGGCGTGTGCGTCGTGGCGAGGTGGAAAAACATTTCCAGAATTTTCTGCAACAGGATTTATTGCCATCCATAAACGTTTTTTCCGTGGAGGAATAAATGGGATTTTTTCACCAACTGCAACAGCAAACAGACGCTGCTCGCCAGCATGTACTGACGGCCCCAGTGATTCCTGCAGTATTGGGAGGTCGTTTTGATGTCGAAGGTTATCGATACTTTCTGGCGCAGGCTTATCACCATGTTCGGCACACCGTGCCGTTGATGATGGCCTGCGGTGCGCGCCTGCCTGAGCGTTTGGAACCCGTGCGGGCTGCGCTGGTGGAATATATCGAGGAAGAGTACGGCCACCACGAGTGGATTCTGAACGATATTGAAGCCAGTGGCGGCGACAAGCAGATAGTGCGAAACAGTCGGCCCAGTCTGCCAATCGAACTGATGGTGGCGTTTCTGTACGACCAGATTAATCGCCAGAATCCAGCCGCATTTTTTGGCATGGTGCTGGTGTTGGAAGGTACCAGTATCAAACTGGCCACGCAGATGGGACAATTAGTGCAGGCGCGGCTTGACCTGCCAGCGGCGGCTTTTTCATATCTGTACTCCCACGGCAATCTCGATCAGGACCATTTTCAGTTTTTCGAAAAATTGATGGATGGCGTCGAGCATCCGCAAGACCAGCATGACATCGTGCATGCTGCCAACGTGGTTTACCGCTTGTATGGCGACATGCTGCGTTCGATTCCGTTGTTGCCGGTTAAAAACGAGGAGGTAAGCAATGCAGCTGCGTGACAGGAAGGTATTGTTGACTGGAGCGACGGGTGGCATTGGTCACGCGTTGGCGCAAGCGCTTTTGGATGCGGGTGCGCGCTTGCTATTGGCAGGTCGTGATCCCGTGGCACTGCGGCAGGTCGCGCGGCAATTGAAGGGGGCTTCGCAAGAGACCGAGGTAGTGCAGTTGGATTTGGGCAGCGATCAAGTCTGGCATCAGGCAAAGCACGTTGCGCAGCTGCATCCCGATCTCGATGTGCTGGTGAACTGCGCCGGCCGCAATCTGTTTGCCCACGCGGCCCTGGCTGATCCAGTACAAATAACTGCGTTACTGGATGTGAATCTGAAAGGCTCGATATTGCTCACCCAGGCACTCCTTCCAACATTGTTACAGCGACCCCAAGGCATGATTGTCAACGTGGGCTCCACGTTCGGCAGCATTGGTTATCCCGGCTTCGCAGCCTATTGCGCGAGTAAATTTGGCGTACGCGGATTTTCTGAAGCGCTCCGGCGCGAGTTAGCGCAGACCCGGGTGAAAGTCCTGTATGTGGCTCCGCGTGCCACCGCTACCGACATGAATGTAAGCGCAGTGGTGGAAATGAACCGGGAGTTGGGCAATCGCATGGATACGCCAGTGAGTGTGGCCGCGTGCGTGGTGCATGCGATCGAACGCGAAAGGCCACGTTTGTTCATCGGTTGGCCGGAAAAACTGTTCGTCTTTCTGAACGGCCTGTTCACCGGTTTGGTGGACAAAGCTTTGCTGAAGCAATTGCCGGTTATCGAACGCTTTCTGACCCGAGATTCCCATTCTTCCGAGGTGAAATAATGATGAAAATCCGTGTTCTGTTGGCAACGTTGTTATGGATGTTCGCGCTGTCTGCCTGTGCGGCCGCAGAGTTTGATCAACAATTGCTGGTCTTGCAGGAGCAATGGGCCCAAATTCAATACCAGACGCCTGACAAGCAGAAAGAGGCGGAATTCGAAAAGCTCGCCAAGCAATTGCAAGAATGGGCAGCGCATAATCCCGGCCGGCCTGAGCCGCTGATCTGGCGTGGCATCGTGCTGTCCACGTGGGCGGGTGCCAAAGGTGGGTTGGGCGCCCTCGGCTTGGTGAAAGAAGCGCGTGGTTTGTTCGAACAGTCGCTGACGCTGGCGCCGGATGCGCTGCAAGGTTCTGCCTATACCTCCCTGGGCAGCCTCTATTATCAGGTGCCGGGCTGGCCCATCGGGTTTGGTGACGACAAAAAAGCCCGGGAATTGCTGGAAAAGGCGATCAAGATCAATCCGGATGGTATCGATAGCAATTATTTTTATGCTGACTACTGGTTGGATCAGGGTGACTACCCGAAAGCCAAGCAATATTTTAGCAAAGCGCTGCAGGCACCGGCTCGCCCTGATCGCCCTTTGGCGGATGCCGGGCGGCGCAATGAGATTCAAGCTAAGCTTGCGAAAGTGGAGGAAAAATTACGTTAGCCACTGTGTTTAGCTCGATGGAAGGCGCAAGCACATGCATTTATTGCTGATTGAAGACGATGCCATGTTGGGTCGGGCAGTGTTGACTGGCCTGAAGATGGATGGCTACGCGGTGGACTGGATGTCCACTGGCGAATCGGGTCTGCACTGCCTGGAAACCGAGGACTATGATCTGGTGATCCTGGATCTGGGTTTGCCGGACATCGATGGCAAGGCGGTATTGTCTGCAGTGCGCAAGCGCGGTCTGACTACGCCGGTGATTATTCTCACTGCGCGTGACAGCATCGAAGATCGCGTGGGCGGACTTGACGCCGGCGCTGATGATTACATGGTGAAGCCGTTCGATCAGAACGAGTTGATGGCGCGGGTGCGGGCGCTACTGCGGCGCCGAAGTGGCCGGGCGTTGTCAACGCTGCAATACCGTGACATTACCCTGTACCCCGAGTCCTTGCGAGCGGAATACCGTGGTGAACCGGTGGAAATTTCGCGCCGAGAATTTCTGTTATTGCAGGAATTGCTGGTGAATACCGGACGTGTATTGACACGCGAGCAACTGGAACGCGCCATTTACGATTGGGACCAGGATGTTGCCAGTAATGCAGTGGAGGTGCACATCCACCACCTGCGCAAGAAATTTTACAATGACCTGATACGTACGGTGCGCGGCGTTGGCTATCTGGTGGAAAA
>DATLII010000225.1:0-4584 GCA_035539495.1 Dongiaceae bacterium | reverse complement strand
GCCGATTTAACTGGAACAGACTGCGTCGGGAATGTCTTGGCCCTGATATTGGAATCAAACCCGTCGGCAGCTAACGGGCCGTCCTGACAGACCGTCCTTACAGGCCGTCCTCGTCCGGCCCGGCCCGCGACCGCAGATGCCGTGCCCGCACCCCGCTCAAGTACAGTGCCGCTCCATAGGCCACCATGCCTCCCACCACCAGCAGCGACAGCCACAACACCCGCTGACGCCATCCCCAAGCCAGCCACTCCTCCAGATCCCGCGCCAACCACCAGAGCACCGCCGACATGGCCAGCGTTGCGAAGCACAGGCGCAGGAAAAACCGCAACCAGCCTTTGCCGGGGACATACACCCCCGCCTTGCGCAGGCCCAGATACAGCAACCCCGCGTTGAACAGAGCCGATATCGAGGTCGCCAGCGCCAGCCCGGTATGGGTCATCGGCACGATGAGCGCAAGGCTCACCACCATATTGGCTACCATCGACCAGATGCCAATCTTCACCGGCGTCGATGTGTCCAGGCGGGCGTAATAGCCGGGCGCCAACACTTTCACCAGCATGAAGCCCATCACCCCCACGCTGTAAGCCTGCAGCGCCAGGGCCGACTGCACCACGTCCTTGACCGAGAACTCGCCATATTGGAATAGGGTTACCATCAGCGGCTCCGCCAGGATCACCTGAGCCACCCCCGCTGGCACCCCGATCAGGATATTCATCCGCACCGCCCAGTCCAAAGTGGCGGAAAACGCTTCGGTGCTCTGGCTGGCATGCTTGCGCGACAGGCTAGGCAGGATCACGGTGGCAATGGCGATACCAAATACGCCCAGCGGCATCTCCATCAAGCGGTCAGCGTAATACAGCCAGGACACGCTGCCGTCCTCCAGGAACGACGCCAGCACCGTGCCCAGCAGCAGGTTGATCTGCGCCACCGACACCCCGAACAAAGCCGGCAGCATCAGCTTCAGAATTCGGCGCACCCCTTCGTCCTGCCAACCCCAGCGCGGCCGTACCAGCAAGCCCAGAGGCCTCAGATAAGGCAGCTGGAACACGAACTGCACCGCGCCGGCAATCAGCACACCCCAGGCCAGTGCCACTACCGGCGGGTCCATAAAAGGGGCCATGAACACCGCACACAGGATCAACACCACATTCAGCCAGACGGGCGTGAACGCGGGCACCCCAAAGCGGCCATAACTATTTAGGATGGAGCCGACGAATCCCGTCAGGGAGATCAGCATCAAATAGGGGAACGTCAGCAGCAACATATCCGACGCCAGCTGGAACTTCTCTTCCTGAGCGCTGAAGCCAGGCGCAAACAGATAGGTGACCTGAGGGGCAAAGATCCCGCAGATGATCGTCAGCAAGATCAGCACCCCGCCCAGGGTGCCCGCTGTATGGCTGACCAGCAGCTGGACTTCCGCCAACTGGCGCTTGGTCCGGTATTCCGACAGAACCGGCACAAAGGCGGTCGAGAATGCACCTTCGGCAAACAACCGTCTGAAAAAGTTAGGGATCTTGAAGGCCACGAAGAAGGCATCGGCCCCACCGCCGGCACCGAAATACTGGGCCACCACCACGTCGCGCACCATACCCAGCACCCGCGACAACAAGGTGAAAAAGCTGACGATGCTGGTGGAACGTATCAATCCACCCTGCTTGCGACCCGACACTTCCTCTGCCATGCACACCCCCGCCGACGAAGCGCGCTATTATACGGATCACCCCCCGCCCTGTATCCGGGCACTGCCGGCAGGCCGGAAATACTATTCAGTCCTTGACACTGCCAGGGCGAGCGGGAATAATCCCGCGTCCTCGAATTCGAGATAGCGCCTGTTCAGGTTTAAAAAACGTTTCCCGTCCAAAGGAGCAAGACCTTGGCTAACATCAAATCAGCTAAGAAGCGTGCACGCCAGGCTGAAAAGCGTCGCAGACACAATGCCGGTCTGCGCTCCATGGTGCGCACTTACATCAAGAAAGTAATCCTGGCTATCGAAAGCGGCAACAA
This sequence comes from Dongiaceae bacterium, assembly GCA_035539495.1. Taxonomy (GTDB): domain Bacteria; phylum Pseudomonadota; class Gammaproteobacteria; order Pseudomonadales; family Ketobacteraceae; genus Ch67. The sequence continues at coordinate 2,580 of DATLII010000225.1, read as the reverse complement.
AGAAACCGCCCAGAAAGCCTACTTGGAAGCCGTTCCGGTCATCGACCGCATGGTTACCAAAGGCATCATCCACAAGAACAAAGCAGCTCGTCACAAGAGCCGCCTGAGCGATCACATCAAGGCCCTGGCTGCCTGATTACCCGCTCACTGTTGGTGGATATGAAAAAACCGGCCTAAGCCGGTTTTTTTGTGCCTGTCTTTTAGCGATGAGATAACTGGAGACGGGGTAGATTCAGAACACCACCATATTATCCCGGTGGATCAGCTCCGGTTCGTCCACATAGCCCAGACGCTCGGCGATCTGATCAGTGCCAATGCCCGCAATCTTGCGCGCCTCTTCAGCATCGTAATTCACCAGACCGCAAGCCACCCGCGCACCATCCGGTCCCACACAGGCCACCATCTCGCCACGCGAGAAACTGCCTGTCACCTCGCGCACACCCACCGGTAACAAGCTGACGCCTTTTTTCTGCAGCGCCGTCACCGCGCCAGCATCCAGGGTCAACACACCACGCATTTGCAGATGCCCAGCCAACCACTGCTTGCGGGCCGCCAGCGGGGTTTCGTCCGGCACCAGCAGCGTACCAATCTCTTCACCGGCGTAAGCACGGCCCAACACTGCAGGCAAACGCCCACCAACAATCAGCGTGGCCGCTCCAGAGCGACTGGCCAACTGCGCAGCTCGCACCTTGGTCGCCATACCTCCACGCCCCAAGGCGCCGCCGGTAGCACCCGCCATACCCAATAGCGCGGGATCCGCCGCACGGGCACGGGAAATCAGCTTGGCATCGGGATTGATGCGGGGGTCGGCCTCGAACATGCCGGGCTGATCGGTGAGAATCACCAACAGATCCGCTTCCACCAGATTGGTAATCAGCGCACCCAGCGTGTCGTTGTCACCGAAACGGATTTCGTCAGTTACTACGGTGTCGTTCTCGTTCACCACCGGCACCACCCCCAACTCGATCAGAGTGGACAGCGCGGTACGTGCATTCAGGTAGCGCTTGCGATCCGACAGGTCGTCATGAGTCACCAGAATCTGGGCTGTGTGTACCCCGTGAGTCTTGAATGATGTTTCCCAGGTTTGCACCAGACCCATCTGCCCCACCGCGGCAGCAGCCTGCAGCTCGTGCATGGCTTTGGGCCGGGTTTTCCAGCCCAGGCGACTCATTCCCTCGGCCACCGAGCCGGAGGACACCAGCACAATTTCGATGCCGCTTTTCTGCAGCGTCACAAGCTGCTCAACCCAACCGGCGATGGCGGCATGATCCAGACCCTGGCCGTTGTTGGTCAGCAGGGCACTGCCGATCTTCACCACCCAGCGCCGCGCTTTGGCAATCTGGTTGCGCTCACTTACTTTGGAACTGGAAACCTTGATCATGTTTTTTAATAGGGCGCGTAAACGACTTCTACGTCGTGGTCATCATCATCGTCGTCATCGTCCTGCTCATCAGCATCCTGACGCTCGCGGCGACGCTCTTGTTTGTATTGCTGCATTTTCTGACGGGCCTCTTCCTCCAGCCGTTTGCGCGCAGCCAATTCCTGGGCGGCAAATTCGGCATCGGCGGCCATGCGCTCGTTGAGCTCTTCCAGATAATTCATGATGGCGAACACCAGCTCACTGGTACCAACGCCATTCGCTGCGGAGATCTTGAAGACAGGACCGTCCCACTCCAACCCGTCAATGATGTGCTGGCAACGCTCTTCAGCTTCGTCATCCAACAGCAAGTCGGTCTTGTTCAACACCAGCCAGCGGGTACGCTCCGCCAACGCCTGACTGAACAGATGCAGCTCGCCCGCGATAGCATCCACCGAATCCACGGGATCAGTTTCATCCCAGGGCGCAATATCCACCACATGCAGCAGAATACGGCAGCGGGCCAGATGCTTGAGGAAACGAACACCCAAGCCGGCACCTTCTGCCGCACCCTCGATCAGGCCGGGAATGTCCGCCATCACGAAGCTGCGCAACTGATCTACCCGCACCACGCCCAGATTGGGCACCAACGTGGTAAAGGGATAGTCGGCCACCTTGGGCCGGGCCGCCGACACCGCCCGAATCAGGGTGGATTTGCCGGCATTGGGCATACCCAACAGACCCACATCAGCCAGCACTTTCAGCTCCAGCCGCAGATTGCGCTTTTCACCTGGCGTTCCAGGAGTCGTCTGGCGCGGGGAACGATTCGTGCTGGATTTGAAGCAGGAATTACCTAAACCACCGCGCCCACCGAGAGCAACCACCAACTGATCACCGTCCGCCAGCAGATCACCCAGCACCTCATCGGTATCCTCATCGATGACCGTCGTGCCAACCGGCACCAGCAGAATCAGATCATTGCCGCTGGCACCCGTGCAGTTGCTGCCCGCCCCACCCTCGCCGCGCTCAGCACGATGCAGACGGGTATAACGGTAATCCACCAGCGTATTCAGGTTGGAATCGGCCTGCAGCACCACGCTGCCGCCAGCTCCACCATTACCCCCGTTGGGGCCACCGTATTCGATGTACTTCTCGCGCCGGAAACTCAGACAGCCATTGCCACCGTCACCGGCCTCCACGCGAATCGCGGCTTCATCGACGAA
>DATLII010000224.1:0-3687 GCA_035539495.1 Dongiaceae bacterium | reverse complement strand
GTTGATGGTGGCTGCGATGTTGGCGCTGTTGGCGGGGGCTGGTGGCAGCAACAGCTCCGTGTCGCAAGCATCCGCCTTGCGGTGACCGAATACGCGCAATGCAAATTGTTGTTCGCCCGTTTTCAATATGCCGAGCAATTGATTAAGCGTGTTCTTGGCGATGTCGATGCGGCGTTTGCCGTCCAGCTTTTGCAGCATGCTGCCGGAGGCATCCAGTACCACTTCCACTGTGGCGTAGGTGCTGCTGGAGCTGGCGCTGGCAGCAGCGGGTGCCACCACCTGCAATTTGCCTATGCCAGTAGCAGGCGTCACTTTCAGTTTTGCAGATGCCAGTGACTGGTAGTCGAGTGCAGTGAGGTAGTGGATTTCGTAGTCGCCCGGTTCCCGCGGTACTTCTACCGTTACAGGATTGCCGCGTGCGGTATAGCTGTAAGTGATATAGGTGGGTGATTTGCCGGCTTGCGTGATGGCAACGAAATCCCGCTCATTGTTCGGTCCGGTCCATTTCACTTGAATCAGGCTGCGTGCGGCGGCCGTGACGGGGCCTTCCACGCTGGCATCCACCGCGTCGATTTGCAACGGAGCGCGCGCCAATACCCGTTTTGCATCCGCAGTCATGTAACGCACTTCATAAGCACCTGCTGTTTCCGGCAATTGGATTTCCACCGGATTGCCCTGGTCCACGTAGGTGTAGTTGGCGTAGCGGCCGTCGGGTTCAGTGGCTTTCACCACCGTGATGTATTCACGTTCGTTGGCGGGGCCGGTCCATTTCACAGGTAGCACGCCGCCAATGCGGGCGGGTGAGGTGAATTCCACACTGGCGCTGGAATCGGTGATGGTAATGGCGGTTTTGCCGATGGTGGCGTAGCCGCGTCCGGTCAGGTAGCGGATTTCGTAAGCGCCCGGTGTAGTGGGTGCCTGTAGCGTCAGTGGATTGCCTTTGTCAGTGTATTCATATTCGGCGTATTGGCGCTCGGGTGTAGTGGCCGATACGATAGTAATGAAATCCCGCGGGTGATTCGGGCCTTCCCACTGCACTTTTATGTCGGTGACGATGGCAGCGCTGGCCGGGGCCTGCAGTTTTGCCGCAATCGGCAACACTTTCAACGGTTGGCGCTCGATGGTGGGATAAGGAGTTTCAGCACCCAGCCAGCGAATCTCATAGTCACCCGGCTCCACGGGCGCGAACAGTTCGATGCTATCGCCCTTGGTGTATTCATAGTCACCATAACGGCCTTCGGGCTCATCAGGTTTGAGAATGGTGATGAATTCCCGCTCGTTGTCCGCGCCTTGAAAGCCGATTTTGACGGGGCTGTCGGCGTCGGCCTGTGCGGGTGCCGTTAGTGATTTGGCGAAGGCAGGGCAGTGCAACAGGATGAGCAAAGCTGCAAATAATGTTTGCAGCGAAAGTAGGGAGCGGAACGAGCGAGAACGCGGCGACATAACCATCCTTCATGACAAAGTGCGCAACGAGTGCAGGTAAAGATTGCTGGTAAAGAAAGCCGATACAGAAACATGAAGCAAAACAGTGCAGCCCCTTAGGCTGGGCGCTTGGAACGAACGTCCTTTTGGGGTGCATCGGATTCTGGCATGCGTCCTTTTCCGATTGCAATTCGATCAAATCGAATGCGATGTCGTTTGTGAAAAAATTACATAAACAAAAGTCCTGACGTACGGCAGGTAGTGTGCTTGACAGGGTGCAATACCGGGACCTTAATGATGCGGGACACAGGGAGCGGTTGCGTCACATTGGCGTTCATTGGGTGAACCGCGGTCTAGGGCGAGACGACAGGAGCATTTCACATGTTCACTTCCTTTTGCGCGCACGTTTGGTGCGCGCGGTTATCGGGTGCGCGTTGGGTTTTCGAAAAATCTTCCTTTTTGATACGGCGCTGTTTGTTCTTACTCTCCTTGGTTCTGCTGCCATTGTTGACGGGATGTAAAGGCATTCTGCAAAGCGAAGGCTCTGTGGCGGTTCTGAATAATGTCGACGCGCCTTATTCCGTGCAGGGCGCGATGGTGGAATTGTTTCGTCTGACAAGGGCATCGGTGCTGCCCGGTGAATCGCGGTCAGTGGTGGGCGTGGGCAGAATCACAAACGAAGACGGTCTGGTAACGCTGTATGCGCGCACGGCTGCTCTTAAGGATGAGCAATGGTATGGAATTGAGGCGCGGTGTCCGCTGCGGGCGCAGAGCAATTGCGAATTGGCAATGCCAGTACATATGGTGTTGTCGGGCGCGCAGGTAAAAGCCGGTGACTGGAAAATTACGGCCCTGACGGAAGTCGCATTTCATAAAGTAGCGTATGGCGCCGCCGCCGGTTTCACGCCGGAAGAAATCCAGCAGGTGCTCGATGACGCAGCGCTCACACTGCTGGCGGATCCCGCCGGTGCGAATTACGACGATCTGCTGGCGTGGGATCCCACGGACGCGGCTGCGTTGCGGCGTTCGGGCCTGTTGGCACAACTCAACATCGCGTTGGGGGACGGTATCACCGTCAACGCATTGAAGCTGCTGATTCAGGAGTGGAATGCAACGTTCAAGAGCAGCGTGAGCGTTGCTTCCTATGAGTTCGTATCCGATGTGGTATTGGACGATGGCTACGCCTATTTGGGACGGAGTCACGAACCGGGTGATAGGGGTTGGCCGGGTTTGGATGTAGTCGATGTCAGAGATCCGCTGCAACCGATCAAAGTGGGCAACTGGACATTCAATAACACGCAGAACGTTGCTGGCCTTGCTATACAGGACAAGCGTGTATATCTGGTGGATCCCAACCCCCCAGAACAGGCAATGGAATCGGATAGCCGCGGCATGTTGTTCATCTTTGGTATCTATGATCCGACGGAACCTCATCGGGTGGGTGAGGTGGAGCTGCCGGAATCACCTTCGGACGTTGCGGTGGCGGGCGATTATGCCTATGTCACACAAACAGCGACCAACCGCGTGCAAGTAGTGGATGTAAGCAATGCGGCTTCCCCTGTGCGTGTCAGCAGTCTGGCTATCGCAAACGGCGCGCGGAAGTTGTTCATTGCGGATAACCGCTTGTGGGTGCTGGGCGACAAAGGCCTGACCATCGTGAATATTGAGAATCCTTTGGCGCTCGTGCGGACAGGTGCTCTGTCCTTGACTGGCGGTGCTCAGGCCTTTGCGTTGGCAGGTAATGTCGCTTACGTGAGTACCGGTGCGGTGTTGCATGTGGTGGATGTCAGCGCACCGAATGCACCTGCACGGGTGAACAGCGTGGATCTGAGCGCCGAGTCCAACGGCACGTTGCAGTCAATACGTTCCATTCAGATCGACGGCAGCTCTGCCTTTGTGGGAGGAATTGGTGGCGTGCACCGGATCGACCTGAGCGATCCGCTGACACCGCGGTGGGCCAGAGGTCTCGTGCCGGAGGGCAGGGGGGGTGTAGAGGAATTGGTATTGGCCGATGGATTGATCTACGCCGCCAATGGTGCCGGTGGTTTTCGGATCCTGGATGGCAGCGCTCTTATACCGACGCCGGTGCTGGCGGGCCAGCTGGATGTTGAAGGCGGACTGTCGCCAACCACTGTCGCGTCCGAGCACGCGATATTCTCGCCAGTGCCAGAGGATGGCATCACCATATTTAGTTTGGATGATCCGTTGGCGCCCGTGTTTCTGACGAAATATTACGAGCGCCAGTCAACTTCGCCTATGGTGGTG
>DATLII010000223.1:0-2510 GCA_035539495.1 Dongiaceae bacterium | reverse complement strand
GCGCTGTCGACGTTTTGTTTGGCGATGCCATTCGGTGTCGCACCGGCGGCATTGCAGGACATTATGCCCAACCCCATGCGCGGCCAGGCGTCGGCTTTGTATTTGTTCGTGGTGACATTGATTGGGTTGGGAGTGGGACCTACAGCGGTGGCATTGATGACGGATTTTGTGTTTCGCAACGATGCCGATCTGCGTTACTCCCTGTTGATTTGTGGCGCGGTGGCAGGTGTATTGGCGGTGGTGTTACTGATGAGTGCGCTGGCTCCGTATCGCGCCTCACTGCAACGGTTGCAAAACGCAAATCGATAAAGCCCGTAGTTATATGCGCGGTCCTATGGACCGCGCGTAGCTTCCGCTGCAACGCTTCAGCATCAGCTTCGATAAATATTTCGCCTACAATTTACCCCGCACTTTCTTGCTATGCCGCCTCTTTGAAAATGCTGCACGGCGGTGAACGCATACTGTAAAAATTACCGTCATTCACCGCTAATGTCGTTTGCGCACACGTCTCCCATCCAGAACATTTCATTGCATATCAATTCTAAAAAAGTGCCCGCAACACAAGGATCTGCGGCGCTTTCGCTTCACGATTCTCACTCTGGCTGAAGGGCAAGGCATGGATGTTGCCTTATTAGCTCTGCACACCCTTCGTATTTGAGGAGAAGCGTATGTCTGCGCAAGAAACCAAGGAAATGCAGGAGCTCATCACGATTCTGAATGACAGCGTCGATTTTTATCGCGAAGCACGGCAGAAAGTGAAAAGCACTGAACTGAAAGCAACATTCGAAGAGATAGCTTCCATCAAGCAACAGCTGATCAACCAACTGCAGCCGCTGGTCATTCAGCGCGAAGGTGAGCCGGAAGACGGCCACAGTGTCGCAGTCAAGGTACGTCAGCTGTACACCAATGTGCTGGCGTCGATGCAGAAAGATAAATCCGACACTTTCATCAGCAATCTGGAAGAAGTGGAAGACAAAACCCGCGCCAAGGCGCGTCGGGCGTTGGATGTTGCGGATACCACCGACGTAGTAGTGGCATTGCGGCAAGCCTATCCGCAAATCAAAAAATGCCACGATGAAATGAGCCGTCTGAAAACGGCACAAGGCCGCTGAGGTAACCATGACATCCCGCTGCGTGCCCAGCAGGATGTCTCACCGTCTGGCACAACAACGTTATGGAAAATGAGGAGAACTAACATGGCTGTCAGAGAAGAAGCTTTCCTGCGGGACAAAGCGGATCACCTGGACTTCAGTAGCCTTAAGCAGGATGTGGAGGTGCTGCGCAAGGATATCGCCAAGCTATCCAACAGCCTGTTGAGCCAGGCTAAAACCGGCGCTGAAAGCGTTGTCAGTAACGTCCAGGCAAAATCAAACCAGGCTGTGCATCAGGCAGAGGAAAAGATCGGTGAAAGGCCGTTCGTGAGTCTGCTGGTGAGCTTTATCCTTGGTTTGATATTGGCAAAGATGCTCGATCACAAAAGCAACTGATAGGCGCGCGATTCGCGTGCCGGCGGAGGACAGCCGCCAGCGAGGAATATCATGAAACACATGCTGCAGTGGTTTGTCATCTATTTCATCGGCGCCATCAGCCTGAGCCTGTTGGCAGTGGGTTTGGTGGCGGGTGGTGCTGTCCTCCAGTTCAAAGCACTGATATTGGTATTGACGCCTTTGGTGGGTCCGGCGGCGGCCTATGCGCTGACTGGCTTGGCCTGCTTTGCCATTGTGTTGCTGATGTTGTTGGCGCTGAGTTCGAAAGCGCGGACACATCGACACACTCTCGCAGCAGCGACTGCACATACCAATACACCGTTAGAATCTTCCCTGATGATCGTAAAAAAATATCCGCTGGAATCGGTCATGGTGGCGTTTGCCGCCGGGTTGTCGTCAGGTGATCCGGAAGAGCTGAAGAAATTGGCGACCCGGTTGTTGCAAGAAGCCTGATGCTCGGACGAGAACTGCCATGGAATGGAATCAGTGGTATCAGGCTTATGAGGCCCAATGGACCGTGCTGCAGCACTTTTGCCTTGCATTGGTGCTGGGCGGAATCATTGGGTTCGAACGGGAACTGAAAAAACGCCCGGCAGGATTTCGTACCCATATGCTGGTGGCCGCGATGGCGGCGCTATTGACTGATATCGCCACATTGATGGTTCAACGCGTTCCCACTGAAGTCGGCCTGGGCGATTCCATTTTGCATGTCGATCCGGTGCGGGTGATCGTTGCCATTGCCACCGGTATCAGCTTTCTGGGCGCGGGCACTATTTTCCGCAGTGCTGATGGCGTCTCCGGCCTGACCACGGCTGCCACGTTACTGATGGCGGCGGCGCTGGGAATCACTGTAGCGGTGGAGCAGTATGTGTTGGCGGTGGGTGCCACGTTGATCGTATTGTTGGTGGTGACCGCCTGTGGTGCGCTGGAAAAACGCCTTTCTAGCGATGAGACGGATGCTTCGAATCTGCCCCTGTCCAGCGATGACACCCGGTCTAGCAATACCAGTGAGCGGTCGTGAAT
>DATLII010000222.1:0-4053 GCA_035539495.1 Dongiaceae bacterium | reverse complement strand
TGCACCGTCTCCCAGCCCATGATGTGCAGGGTATTCGCCGAGAACAGGTAGCGCGCCGGCTCTGCCAATGGTAACTGAGCGTCCCAAACATCGAACGGCAACGCCGACTGCACGTTGGCAGGCCCGGCGTCCGTCCGCCAGGCCTCGATACCCGACAGGTTCTGCGCCTGGTCCGTCGGCTGCCATTGCACCTGCGGTAAATGCCGCCCCATGAATACCGCGTGCTGGCCGGTACCACTGCCAATCTCCAGCAGAGTTCCCGCCTCATCAATATGACGACGCAGCACCTCCAGGATCGGCTGCTGATTGTTTTCACAGGCTTGGGAAAAGGGTTTGTGCATGCTCATCCTCTCTTTTGTCCATCTATCTCCGGCTCGTCCCTTGCATGACCCACAAGTCCACAAGATCGGACTATGCTGAACGACGGCGCCCTAACCAAGCTGCAAGCCAGGGCTGGCGCGGCCTTCAGCCACCATTCACCAAAAAAATAGTGAGTATACGAATCATTGATTTCTTTTATGCCAGTGCAGTCCATAGAATGCGCCCATCTGTGGTCAAGGGGGTGCCCCGCGCACCGACTCGCCAACGGATTCTGAGCGAAACCCGCAACCTCCAACTAGAGGAATCACCATGTCCAACTACTCCACCATCACTGATCAGGCAGCCAGCGTTATCGCTGCCAACGGCCCCAGCTGGAATGCGATCAGCCCGGAATACGTGGCTCGCATGCGCCTGCAGAACCGCTTCAAGACCGGTCTGGATGTGGCCAAGTACACCGCCAAGATCATGCGCGAAGACATGGCTGCTTACGACAAGGATTCTGCCAACTACACCCAATCCCTGGGCTGCTGGCACGGCTTCATCGGTCAGCAGAAGCTGATCGCAATCAAGAAACACCACGGCACCACCAAGCGTCGTTACCTGTACCTGTCCGGCTGGATGATCGCAGCCCTGCGTTCCGAATTCGGCCCGCTGCCCGACCAGTCCATGCACGAAAAGACATCCGTTGCCGGCCTGATCGAAGAACTGTACACCTTCCTGCGCCAGGCTGACGCCCGCGAACTGGGCGGCCTGTTCCGCGAGCTGGACGCTGCCCGCGCCGCTAACGATGCTGCAAAGGAAAAAGCCGCTCAAGCCAAAATCGACAACTTCGAAACCCACGTTGTGCCGATCATCGCTGACATCGACGCCGGTTTCGGTAACGCCGAAGCTACTTATCTGCTGGCCAAGAAAATGATCGAAGCCGGCGCCTGCTGTATCCAGATCGAGAACCAGGTTTCCGACGAGAAGCAGTGCGGCCACCAGGACGGCAAAGTGACCGTTCCGCACGAAGACTTCCTTGCCAAGATCAACGCTGTTCGCTACGCCTTCCTCGAGCTGGGCGTTGACGACGGCGTTATCGTTGCTCGCACCGACTCCCTGGGTGCAGGCCTGACCAAACAAATCGCTTACACCAAAGAGCCAGGCGATTTGGGCGACCAATACAACAGCTTCCTGGATTGCGAAGAAGTGACGCCCGCCTCCATGAAAAACGGCGACGTGATCATCAACCGCAACGGCAAGCTGCTGCGTCCCAAGCGTCTGCCGTCCAACCTGTTCCAGTTCCGCACTGGCACTGGCGAAGACCGCTGCGTACTCGACAGCATCACCAGCCTGCAGAACGGCGCTGACCTGCTGTGGATCGAAACCGAGAAGCCGCACGTTGGCCAGATCAAAGGCATGATCGATCGCGTACGCCAGGTAATTCCGAACGCGAAACTGGTTTACAACAACAGCCCGTCGTTCAACTGGACTCTGAGCTTCCGCCAGCAGGTGTTCGATGCGTGGTCCAAAGAAGGCAAAGACGTGTCAGCGTACGATCGCGCCAAGTTGATGAGCGTGGATTACGACACGACCGACCTGGCCCTGGAAGCGGATCGTCGCATCCAGAACTTCCAGAAAGACGGTTCGCGTGATGCTGGTATTTTCCACCACTTGATCACGTTGCCGACTTACCACACTGCAGCTCTGTCAACCAACGATCTGGCCAAAGGCTACTTCGGCGAGGAAGGCATGCTGGCGTACGTTGCTGGCGTACAGCGCAAAGAAATCCGTCAGGGTATCGCTTGCGTGAAGCACCAGAACATGTCCGGCTCCGACATCGGCGACGACCACAAAGAATACTTTGCGGGCGAAGCGGCCCTGAAGGCGGCCGGTAAAGACAACACCATGAACCAGTTCTCCTAATCGAATTGGTTGAAGGTGTAAAAAGGGCGGGGCCGCGAGGCTCCGCCCTTTTTTGTGCCTTGCGTTTTAGAGGGTTACAAAAAGCGCATTTACATTTCCGCTGGTTTTAGTAAAAAAGGCAGCGGTCCACCACACTTCAGTCGCGGGTCGGTGGCGCCTCTGGATAAATCTGGACATAAAATCATTCCGGTTTTCGGACATTAGTTGCTGTTGCCAGTGATGGCGAAGGGATTGTTATGAAGTCAGTAGCCGTTGGGCTTTTGGCGGGCGGGTTGTCGTTGTGCTCGCCAGGGATCAAGAAATTTTTGAGTAGCTGTGTGGCTTTGGGGTGGGTGGTCTTACTACTTGCTGGTTGTGGTGGTGGGGGCGGCGGAGGCGCTGGTTCTGGCACAGCTCCGCCACGCCCCGTAAACACCATCAATATTAGCGGCTCAGCCGCAATCGAAAACGCTACATTGGCCGGCGCTCTTATCACCGTCGGAAAGCTCGACATCACCCAAACAAGCGACGGCACCACCCATCGGGGCAAGATCGTGAGCGTGGATATCGGAAATTTCCAGCCAGTGATTGCTGCTGATGGAAGCTTCTCTTTCCAACTTGGTAATGATGTTCTGCAAAATGAGATGCTGTATAGCCTGAGTATAGACTGCACTCCAAAGCCTACTGGCAGCTGCCCACTTCAGGTACCGTTACATGCACTTATAAGTGGCGAACGGTTAAAGCAGGGCAAATTTACGATCAATATTTTGACTGAAGTTATCCATCAACGGCTAGGTTACTACATCGCGGTCGGCTTCAACGCCGTAGATCTTAAGCAGGAAATGGATGCCATTGCCACGATGCTGCTCGATAAAGGCCAAAACCAGAACGATGAAGCTGACTATGAAGACATTCTCAACTGGGCGCCTTTAAACCCAAACAGTGCCACAGCGAAGCGCTCGAGCGCCATTTCCGAAATATCAGAACGACTTTCAGAACATGGCTATGCCGAAAAACTACAACTAGACATTCAAAAACTTTTTTCTCCTATTGCGGAGACAATTTCCACTCCAAACCCAGCAATACAGCCAGCAATACAGACTGTCACAGACGGCAGCCTCCTCTATGTACTAAATGGCTCGACATTAACTGCCTTTGACATTAGCAAACCATTGCTTCCAACATTTGCGGGGGGAATAGATGTTCCCGGCACTCTAGACATGAAACTGTCTGGATCATACATCTATGCGTCATATAGAACACAAGAAGTAGGAGGGGAATTTGGTCTAAAAATAATCGATGTCAGCGACCCAGCAAATATATATTTACGGAAAAATTTTCCACTAGAATCACCCGCTTACGGAATATATGTTAGTGGTTCTTTGGCTTACGTTGTGAACAAACCACTCGACGCCCAAAAGCCGTCCCAACTCCTTTCTATCGACATTTCAAACCCTGACCATCCATCTGTAGAGAAGAGTATAAAGCTAGGGAACTTTGACGGTCAGATAGATGCATGTGACGTAACGATTCATAATGGATTGGCGTACCTTACAAACCGTAGTGCGCAATTACTGCATGTTGTAGATCTATCATCGGAAACAGCCCAGCCCCAGAATGCAGTCGCTACATCTCCCAGGCCATGCGACATCGCAGCTCAGGGAAAATATGCATATATTGCAACAGAATACACGGGAGTGGAGATATTTGATCTTTCAAACGCAGGCAAGCCAAACTCTGTAAAAAACATACTCACCCAATCGCTATCTAGTAGAATAGCATTGAGCGATAGCGATATTTATATTGCGAGCGCCGAAAGTGGCTTACAGGTATTTGACATCAGCAATC
>DATLII010000221.1:0-12431 GCA_035539495.1 Dongiaceae bacterium | reverse complement strand
TATGACATGGAGAGTCCATGCGCGATGAATGCGCGTGCGTTCAATCGTGGGCAGATTTTTCAGAATGGGAAGCTGGTTGCGTCGGTGGCGCAGGAAGGGTTGATGCGGGTGCGGAAATAGGAAGTAAAAAAGAAGCACCTTGGGGGATAGCAAATCTGGACACGGACTGGGCGTCCCCCCGATGAATCCATCCATGGAGGCTGCGCAGCGGCATCCCTGCCGCTGAGCGTCCATATTCGCTATCCCCCAAGGCGCTTCTTTTCTACCGCTGCATCTAGAACAGCGACATCTGCGACTGCACAATCCCCTGCAATGATTGGTCGCGGAAATACAGCATACCGTCCACTGCTGGCGCCAGTTGTCGTTGCAAGTAGTGCTCGTAATCGAGCCTCGATTCACGGCATTCCAGCGGCTCCGGACCATTCACTGTCATCACATAACTGACCCAGCCGCCGCGCGCATAACGCGTCGCACGATTCTGTTGTTGCAGCCATTGATCCGCCTTTTTTGCGGCCTGGGCATGCGGTGGCACGTTCTTGCGATATTCCGCCAGCCTGCGCCGGATACGTTTGCGGTACACCAATTCGTCGTCGAGCCGGCCTGCGTGCAGATCCTGCACCACGTTCTGCAAGTACGCCTGCACGTCCTCGTCATGGAAAATCTTCCAGCACACATCGTACTGCACCCGGCGCGCCAAAGGCGTCCAGTCGGTGCGTACGTTCTCCAGCCCTTTGAATACCAGCTTTTCTTTATCGCCGGAGTTCACCAGGCCCGCATACCGCTTTTTACTGCCAGTATCAGAGCCGCGCATGGTGGGCATGAAGAAGCGGCGGTAATGGGTTTCGTATTGCAGCTCCAAGCAGGATTCCAAACCAAACACCTGCTGCAATTTATCGCGCCACCACTGATTGAGGAATTGCGCCAGTTCGCGCCCGGCACCGTCGGCGGCGGCATCATCACGTACACCCTGCAGCCAGATGAAAACGGAGTCGGTATCGCCATAAATGACTGTATAGCCCTGCTGTTCGATCAGCACCCGGGTCTGCTGCATGATGTCGTGGCCGCGCAGTGTAATGGCACTGGACAAGCGCGGATCGAAGAAACGGCACAACGGCGTGCCCAGCACACCGTAAAAAGAATTCATGATGATTTTAATGGCTTGCGACAGAGGCTGATTGCGCGCTTTTTTCGCTTCGTCACGCGCCTGCCACAACTGACGGATGATCTCCGGCAGCAAATGATGTTGTTTGCTGAATTGTGCGCCGTGATAGCCTGGGATCCACTCGCTGGCGGCTGAATTCGGCGCTTTCGATTTGCGTCGGAAGATATCGGGCGGAAGGTTTTGCACATCCGGATCACCCTCGAAACGCCCTTTCACCAGCGACAGTGGGTCGATGCAAAAGGTACGGATAATGCTGGGGTACAGACTCTTGAAATCCAGCACCAGCACATGTTCAAACAAGCCGGGGCGGGATTCCATGACGTAACCGCCGGGCGCGGCGATATCACTTTGCACGTCACCAATATTGGGCGCGACAAAACCCGCACGATGCAGGCGTGGCAGATACAGGTTCTCGAACGCCGCCACCGAGCCGCCCACTTTATCCAGCGGCAAACCGGTAAGGCGCGAACGTTCAAGTGCGAAATGCAGCAGACCGGCTTTCTCAAAAATGTCCCACACCAGGCGGCAGTCTTCCAGGTTGTAGCGCGCCAAGGCGGGCTTGTCCTGCTGGAATAGCTGCATGATTTCCGCACCGCGGTCATCGACGTCATGAATCAGCTTGCCGCGTTGCAATAATTGGCGCGACACATACTCCAGCGAGAACGACTCGAAATTCCAGGTGGCCGCCTTCAGGGTGTCCACGCCATCCAGCACGACCCGGCCGGGAATCAGAATGAAATGATGCTGGCTTTCATCGCGGGCCTGGCGCCACTCCGCTTCTTCCTGTGCGCGGCCGATGCGAAATGGCAGGCGCAATTTGTCGCAACGCTGTTGCAGAAATTTCAGATCGAAGTTCACCACGTTCCAACCGATCAGGATGTCGGGGTCGTAGTGCTGCAGCCAGGATAGGAATTGTTCCAATAGATTTTTTTCATCTGCGCAGGCAATCACGGGGACATCGGCATTCGCCAGCTCAACGTCGCTGCCCAGAATCCATACCTGCTGAAAATCGGCCGCGTACACGGCGATGGAAAACAGCTGCGAACCGTCCAGCGCGGTTTCGATATCCAATGAAATCATCCGCAGCGACGGCTCGAAACGAGGGCCTTGTTGCAAGCGAGGATTCAGCAAACGGTGCACCGGGGCTGCGGTTTCCGCGGGTGAACTTTTTGCCAGCTCTTTTACGGCTACTCTTTTATTCTTGGCCACGCTACTACTGGCAGGAGGCGGCAGATGCTGATCGCCAGCCATATCCACCGGCACCGCCACACTCACTTCACCCGTGATAAAACGCTCACTGAGATAACGATCCACCGAACGGATATCCGCTTCCCACAGCGGAATGCCAGCGTCAGCGCAGAGGTCGCGGCAGCGCTGCAATTGCCGTTGACTACGCAAATACAGCGCCGCCACCGGCTGGTAGAAAAAGGACTTTAATTCCAGTGGCCGGGTACGCCAGCCATTGACCCCCGCCAGCAACGTTTCCAGCCCTGTACGCTGTTCGGTAGGAAAAAAACACACGGCTTCCTGCCCCGCCACCGTGACCTGCAACGGGCCCTGCTCGGTGTGAATCCAGAACAGGAAAGTCAGCCCGTCGTCCTGCTCGCGCCATTGTCGCGTGAGCAGGAAACCCGTGATGGCTTGTGTGGACACAGTCGTGGTCAGAACGCGAATTCCGCCCATACCGGGCAGTGGTCAGAGGGGGATTTCATGGAGCGGATCTCATAACAGATGCCCGCTTCTTTCAGCTTGCTCGTCATGCTGGCCGTGCCCAATATCATGTCGATGCGCAAACCCCGGCGCGGCTCCCGTTCGAAACCTTTGCTGCGGTAGTCGAACCAGCTGAAGCGGTCATCGACTTCCGGATGCAGCAAACGGTAGGTGTCCTGCAGGCCCCATTGCATGAGATTGGACAACCACTCCCGTTCCTCTGGCAGAAAACAACATTTGCCTTCCCGCAACCAGCGCTTGGCATTGTCGGCGCCGATACCAATATCGTTATCCAGGGGCGCTACGTTCATGTCTCCCATGACAATCAGGTTTTGACTGGGCTGGAACTGTTCCAGCAATAGCTGCCGCAACTCGCGGTAATAACGTTCTTTGTTGGGGAATTTTTCCGGATGGTCGCGGCTTTCGCCCTGCGGGAAATAGCCGTTGAAAATGGTGACGGTGCCGCCTTTCGGCAGTGCGTAGTCGGCCCGGATCAGACGCTTCTGCAGATCATCGCCGCCATTAAAGCCCTTGTGCACATTGACAGGCGGCTGACGCGACAACAGCGCCACGCCGTAATGGCTTTTCTGGCCGAAGAATTCCACATGCAAGCCAAGGGACTGCAAATCTGCCAGGGGAAACGTGCCGTCTTCCACCTTGGTTTCCTGAATACCGATCACATCGGGTGCGTGTTGCGCCAACAGTGCTTCAATCTGGTGAAGCCGGGCGCGAATTCCGTTGGCGTTGAAGGACACCACTTTCATTTTCTTCCCCCGCAAGGAGCCAGTTCTGGGTCAGCGCAGTTTATCAGTCCGCTACGAAAGATCATCTGCAATCTTGCTGGCTTCGGTCCGCAGCGATTCATCAACGGCGGTGTGTGTAGACTTTCTTTACAGTGTTGAAGCCACTACAATGACAAAGCTTTATACAAGAAAAATCTCTTCCGCTCGCTCAACCCTTGTCGCTTTAAAAGTGCAGTTTTAAAAGTTGAGTAAAAAATCGCCTAAACAGGGTGCTTCGCATGACCGATCTCAGTCACATTTCCATCTTCGAGGGGCTGCCGGAAAAGGAACTGGCGGCGCTGCAGGAGCTGTGCATTACCCGTACTTATCCGAAAAACACCGTCATCATCAATGAAGGCGATCAAGCCAACGCCATGTTCATCTGCACCGGGGGCAAGGTGAAGGTGTACGTGAGTGATGAGAACGGCCGTGAATTCGTGCTCAATTCCATGGGGCCGGACGAATACTTCGGCGAGCTGTCGCTGCTGGATGACGACACCCGCTCCGCCTCGGTTATTACCACCGACAAATCTACTTTTTCGATCCTGTATAAGGACGATTTCACCAAGGTGATTCTGAACAATCCCCAGATCGCCCTGGTTCTGCTGCGCAACCTGGCACAACGTATCCGTCAGCTGACCGGCAACGTGAAGACGCTGGCACTGCAGGACGTGTATGGCCGTATCCGCAAGATTCTGATGGACCTATCCATCGAGAAGGACGGCGAGACTGTCATCGAAGAAAAGCTGACCCAACAGGACATCGCCAATCGCATCGGTTCGTCCCGCGAGATGGTGGCGCGCATCCTGAAGGATCTGGCCACTGGCGGTTACATCGAGATCGAGAAGAAGCAGTTCCGTATCCTGAAGAAGCTGCCAGAAAGCTACTAAGCCACTGCTATTGGAAGCCGTCAGGCTTCCGCTCCGGGTGGGACAGGGAGGTCCCCCACGAGCATTCAGCTAAGCCATTCCGCTTGGCCATTCCATGTAGCCACCCCGCTCATCCCTCGCGCCGACTGTGATATGGTGATTCCCACACTTTTTTGAGAACAGGTGTTTGAGAATCAGGGACCGCCATTCTATGGAAAGCGATATCAGGATTTTTCGGGCTGCCACCGCCGCCGGTGTGCTGGTGCTGATTGTGGGCGTGGCGCTGCTCTTCATTTATCCGCCGTACCTGGAGACGTTGCCACCCGGCTTCTCCACCCCCATTCTGGCGCTGGAATTCGTGACATCGCTAGTGGATGCCCAGGCTCTGGTGGGGAATGATCCGGAGGTGGTGGCGCAGATGCAGACCGGGCACTGGGTGGATATGGGATTCCTCTGCGTGTACGGCGCGCTGCTGGCGCTGACCAATCTGGGTTTCTGGAAGCGGTTGCGGCGCCCGCTCAGTCTGGTTGGCGTGTTTGCAGCGCTAATCGCCTCCAGTGCGGATCTGGCGGAGAACATTAATCTGCTGCAACTGGGTGAAGCGTTGCAGGGACTGTCGGCGCCGCCGGATTTCTGGCTGCTGCGCCTGTATGTGGCCACCAAATTCCTGGGTATCAGTGCGGCGCTGTTGTGCCTTGCGCTGCCGCTGTGGCAACAGGGCCGTATCGGCAAGGCGTTCGCGTTGGTGAGTTTTCTGCTGGTGCCGATGACGGTGGTGGGTCTGAGCGGCCCCCCTGTGTTGGCGGAAGCCATGGGCAGCCTGATTGCGCTGGACTGGATACTACTGCTGGTCTGGCTGCTGCGGCGGGGGAAAAATACCGACACCGTCCCACTGCAGTCCGGGCTTTCCCATTGACTGACCGATTCCCGCTTCCCACCATAAACCCGCACCCATCGGCAGGCCGGCAAACGCCAGGCGGGTGAAATCCTGTCCCGTGCTATCGGGCGCTTGCCGGGCGGTCTGCCAGCATTGCCGTGAAGGCCACTGCTGCGTTTCTTCATGCGCGGCGATGAACAGCGGCGCCCATCCCAGATAGGTTTGCGCGCGGGGAGATGGCCGCTCGGGATCACAACCACTGGCCAGATGAATCGCACCGGCGGACACACCGATGAAAACTGCGTCCGCTTCGGCGCGACAGGCATTCAACCAACGTTGCAGCCAAGGTTGCTGCAGAAATTCCCACCCCGCCGTTACGCTGCCGCCTGCCATGATGACCAGATCACTGGGTTGCGCTGGAAGCTCATGTTGATTGCGAATGAAGTGGCAAGGCACCGGCTGGCCATATAACGTCCCATACAACGTCGCCAAAGCGGCTTGGGCCAGTTCAAAAAATTCAGGTTGATGGCCGTTGGCCGCGCCGATGTAGGCAGCGCTGCGTGGTCGGGCACGTTGCAACAGCTGGGGCAGCTGCGCCGGCCGGAATAGCAACTGGCTGTCCGCCAGCAGGAGCAGCGCGCTCATAGGCAGAAGCCGGTGTCCTCACGCCAGATGCAGCGTGGTTCGCTGGCATCGGCCCGGACGAATCCCATCTGGCGCTCACGGGGATAGGCCATGCAATGCGACACGTAAGTGACGCCGTCCAGTTCCATCACCCGGTTACGGTGTTGATGACCATACACGTGCACCTGACTGCCCAGGCGCCGCACCTGATCATGGATACGGAGCGAGCCCGCCACCCGACTGAAGTTGAATTCCGGGTGTGGATCGACAAATTTCGCCAGCATGGCGCGATTGAAACCGGGCGGAAAAATCAATTCCTGCCGTGGCAGAAAATGGCTGAAGCTGATGACGGGCGCGTCGTAATTCCAATGCAGAAACGGTTCGTTGTGGCGGGCAAACCACTGCGCCAGTGGCACGTCGATGGAGGCGGGCCAACGGGTATGGAAAAAGTCGCCCCACATATCGTCGGTGCGATCGTTGGAGTGGTTTTTTTCCAGGAATAAGGTGTGGTCGGGGTATTGTTTGTCGTCGTACCAGGATTGCAGCGGCACCAGCCAGACGTGCTGGTATTGGCCCAGCCGCAGGGGTTCGGTCTGCACACCGTAGTGATGGCACAGAGCCTGGATCGCGTTGAATTTTTCCACCGAGTCGGCGTGATCCGAACGCCGAACCCACAACTCGTGGTTCCCCGGCACAAACATGACGCGATAAAAACAGGGCACCAACTGGTCGAACAACTGCTCCAGTTTTTCGAGACGATCGGTGGCGTCACCCGCGATGATCAGCACATCCAGCCGATGGCCGCGCCGGGCAAAATCCAGCAGCTGGTTGAAATTTTCCTGATAGTCGATGTGGATGTCGGACGTCACCCAAACCCGGCTTGGTACCATAACAGCTGCCCCTGGATTAAATGCTTAGAAAGGCACTTTTGTTTTAGAAAGGCACATTTATTCTAAAAAGGCACTTCCACCATCTTATTGACTGTATCACGCACTGCCAGCTCTTGAGTGGCCACTTTCTTGAACAGGCCACCCACCGCCTGCTCCGCCACATAATCACCCAGCTGTTCCGGTGATACCGCCTTCACGCCTTCGGGATTTGGCAACGCTTTGGCATCCAGCGGAGGCAACGCCTCCTCCACCACGGGCGCCAGCACATCGGCCGGCTCGGTCGGCGCGACTTCTTCCACCTTTTGCTGCGCTGCCAACAGTTCACCGTACAGTTGCACCGCGCCATTGGCCCGCAATTGCTGAGTTACCGCCGGCAGCAGCACCGATTTCACCGCCGCGCCGCCCTCTTCCATCAGGTATTCGGTAACGGCGGCGTCTGGCTCATCCAACAGGGTCTGCAGCTTGGTGGTATCCATTTTCATCACCATGTCCTTCAGAATCGGACCCGCTACCGGAATGGCGCCCTCGGCGGCGTGGTTGATCAGGGATTCCAGCAACGCCGCTTTGGGATCGCGCTGCAGATCGCGGGCAACGCCCAAGGCCAGGCCCAGCGGAGGCGGCAACAGAATGCGTACCACCGGGTCATCCAGAAAGCCGCCTTCAGCCGACAGACCGTTGATCACGGCATCGATGCCGCTGGTAAACAGACTGGTGAATTTGCTGGCGAGCATTTGCTCGACCTTGTTCTGGACGCCGTCCATTAACGAAGTACAAGCAGTGGTGAAAAGGGCTAGCAATATAAAAGTGGTGGTACGAAAAACTCTGCGAATCATGGGGAATTATCTATAGATACGACCAAAAAGAGCGCCATTCTACCATGCTCCGCCAAGCCATAAGGTGTGACGCGGATTGGCTTTTGGACGGCCCGGTGAAATACTATCCTTTCATTAGTCTCCAGCCACGGAAGCCTTAACCCGACATGACCAGTTTCATTCACCCAGAACAACAGAAGATCAGCCACCCCAGCTTTGAATGGCTGCGGACCGAAGCCATTGAATCCCTGCATGTTCTGGTGTCGGAATACCGGCACAAGGTGACGGGTGCTCTGCACTATCATCTCTCTGCTGACAACGATGAGAACGTGTTTCTGGTGGCGCTGCGCACAGTGCCCGTGGACTCCACCGGCGTGGCCCATATTCTGGAACACACCGTGCTGTGCGGCAGCGAAAAATACCCCGTGCGCGATCCCTTCTTCATGATGATCCGCCGCTCGCTGAATACGTTCATGAACGCCATGACCAGCAGCGACTGGACGGCGTATCCCTTCGCCAGCAAGAACCGCAAGGATTTCGACAACCTGCTGTCGGTGTATCTGGACGCTGTGTTTTTTTCGCGCCTGGACCCGCTGGATTTTGCGCAGGAAGGCCATCGGCTGGAATTTGCCGAAGCACAGAACCCGGCGTCGGATCTGGTGTACAAGGGCGTGGTGTACAACGAAATGAAAGGCGCGATGAGTTCCGCCAGCAGCGTGCTGTACGAGCAACTCAACCGCTACCTCTTCCCCACTACCACCTATCACTACAACAGCGGCGGCGATCCGGAATCGATTCCCGATCTGTCCTACGAACAACTGAAGGCGTTCTACGACACGCATTATCATCCCAGTAATGCCGTGTTCATGACCTACGGCGACATTCCCGCCAGCGAACATCAGAAAGCGATTCACGAACAGGCGTTGCACCGGTTTCAGAAATTGAATCGTCACATTGAAGTGCCCAACGAAAAACGCTACGGCGCGGCGCTGAAAGTGGAAACCGCGTACAGCCACCTGCCAGAAGAAGATGAAACCGCGCAGGACGCCATCGAGAACAAAACCCATATCGTGCTGGGCTGGTTGCTGGGCAACAGCACCGACCTGGAAAGCCAGCTGAAAGCACATCTGATGAATGACGTGCTGCTGGACAACAGCGCCGCGCCGCTACGCAAACTGCTGGAGACCGGCAATCTGGGCGCATCGCCGTCGCCGTTGTGCGGGTTGGAAGATTCCAACCGCGAGATGGCGTTCATGTGCGGTGTGGAAGGCAGCTCGCCCGCCAAAGCCGAAGAACTGGAGCGGCGCGTACTGGAAGTGCTGCAGGAAGTGGCGGACAAGGGCGTGCCCCAGGCGCGCCTGGAAGCGGCGTTGCACCAATTGGAATTGAGCCAGCGGGAAATCGGCGGCGATCATTATCCCTATGGATTGCAATTGTTGATGTCGGCGGTGTCCACCGCGATCCACCGTGGCGATCCGGTAAAACTGTTGAACCTGGATCCGGTATTGAAAAAGCTCCACGCGGATATCCAGCAGCCCGACTTTATTCAAACCCTGGTAAAAGAATGGTTGCTGGATAACCCGCATCGCGTGCGCATCGTGATGCGGCCGGACGAGAAACTGGAAGACAACCGCGAGCAGCAACTGAAGCGGCAACTGGCCAGCGTGAAAGCAGCATTGAACGAACAGCAGAAACAACAGTTGGTGGAACAGGCCGCTGCGCTGCAAACACGTCAACAACGGGAAGAAGATGAAACCATTCTGCCCAAAGTGGGACTGGAGGACGTGCCGGCACAGATATTGATGCCGCCGTTCACGCAAAAAGATCTGAAATCCGGCCAGCACCATTTGTATGTGCGCGGTACCAATGGTCTGGTGTATCAGCAGGTGTTTTATGATCTGCCCACCCTGCGCGACGAACAGCTGCAACTGCTGCCGCTGTTCAGCCATTTCGTGGGTGAGCTGGGCGCAGGCCAGGATGATTATCTGGATATTCAGGAGCGCATTACCGCCGTCAGCGGTGGCGTGCATGGCTTCAGTGTGCTGCGTGGACTGATCGACAACGAACAGGCGGTAAAAGGCCTGATGGGCTTTTCCGGCAAGGCGCTGAAACGCAACAGCACCGCGCTGGCGGATCTGATGCACCAGATCATCGAACAGCCCCGCTACGACGAACGCGATCGCTTGAAGGAGCTGGTGGCGCAACAGCGCGCTCGTCTGGACCAGAGCATCACCGGTCAAGGTCATGGCCTGGCGATGGTGGCCGCCAGCAGCGGCATGAATCCGGCGGCGCGCATTTCCCATCAGGTGGGTGGCTTGGCCGGCATTCGCGCGATCAAGCAACTGGATCACGCACTGGCTGACGGCAAGAAACTGGATGAACTGCAGGCGCAACTGGAAGCCATGGCGGCGCAATTGAAAAGCGGACAGCGCCGTTTTCTGGTGGTGGGCGAACAGGACATCACCGAGTCCACTGCACAGCATTTGAATGGCGTCTGGCAGCCGCAGGCAGGCCAGGCATTCGCTGCGCTGGCGTTGCCGGAAGTGCGCGAGCAAGTGAAGCAGGTGTGGCTCACCAACACCCAAGTGAATTTCTGCGCCAAGGCGTATCCCACTGTGCCGTCGGATCATCCGGATGCGGCGGTGCTCACCGTGCTGGGTGGCTTCCTGCGCAATGGTTTCCTGCATCGCGCCATTCGCGAACAGGGTGGTGCCTATGGCGGCGGCGCATCGCAGGAATCCAATATCGCGGCATTCCGTTTCTATTCCTACCGTGACCCGCGTCTGAGCGAAACCCTGGTGGACTTCGATGCGTCGGTGGAATGGTTGCTGGGCCGCGACCACGGTTATCAGCCATTGGAAGAAGCCATTCTGGGTGTAATCGGATCTCTGGACAAACCGGCGTCGCCAGCGGGTGAAGCCAAGCAGGCGTTTCAAGCGCGCCTGTTCGGTCGCGATGACGATTTCCAGAAACGCTTCCGCGAGCGGGTGTTGGCCACCACTGTGGGCGATCTGCAGCGGGTGGCGCAAACCTATCTGCAACCGGATAAAGCCAGCGCGGCGGTGATCAGTCATAAAGCCGCCTGGGAAGCCGGTGGGTTGACTGGCTTTGATCTGAATCAGGTTTGATGCAGGTCAACTAATAACGACGTGAGCATGTGAAACTTAAAAGTGTGGGATTGTCCAATTTGGGCAACCCCACACGGCAGCGGCACGTAGCCGCCATAAAGGAGCGCCATCAAGGAACGCATGAAACATCGCTCGAGAACACATCACACTTTGCGCCTTTGGGCCGCGTTGCTGTTGCTGACGTTGTTTAGTCAGACGCTGCAGGCGGCCGTGCGCTCGGTGCATTGTGCCTGGGGTGAGATTCAGCAACAGGCGTCGGATAATTTACGTCAAACGCAGCAACAACCGGATCAACAGCAACATTGCCATGATAATCAGGTAGATGCCATTCAGCAGGCACATGACACCAGCGGACCCCATCAAGATGCAACCGCATCCCACTGCCAACCCGGTTGCAGTTGCTGCTGGAACGCCTGCTCCGCCAGTCTGTCGAGCGACACGCGTGCAGCACTTTCATTCCGCCCCAACTCCGAAACCTACCGCACCCTTCCCGCACTTTTGCCGGCTTCGCCGGTAGAACAAGCCTTGCGACCGCCCTGCGCCGCCTGATCCCAGGCAAGTTGCGTCTGCCGTTTGGCCAACCGCTTGTCCTCTCTGAGCAAAAAGCCGGACTGGTCGCCATTGACCGTTCCTCTTTCATGCAATTGCAGCAGCGGATTTTCTGTCATGAAACCTGTTTTTTCGTCACCGCGCAGTGGTCTGACCCGGCGCCAATTCGTATTGGGTGTCAGCGCCGGCACAGCACTGTGCCTAAGTCCCTCTCGCCATTTACTGGCATCGCCTGCTCTTTCTAATACATCGACAAATAGCGCCGCCATGCCCACGCTACGCGGCAATCAGTTTGATCTGAAACTGAATTACACCACGGTGAATTTCACCGGCAACCCCGCGACCGCCACCACGGTTAATGGCGGCCTGCCTGGCCCGACTTTGCGTTGGAAACAGGGCGACACCGTGACCTTGCGCGTGCAAAACCAGTTGGCGCAGCACAGCTCGGTGCACTGGCACGGCATCATTTTGCCATCGGAAATGGACGGCGTGCCCGGCATGAGTTTCCCCGGCATCCATCCTGGCGACACCTTCGAATATCGCTTCAAAGTGCAGCAGAGCGGCACCTATTGGTATCACAGCCATTCCCACATGCAGGAGCAGACCGGGCTGTTCGGCGCCATCGTGATTGATCCGATTGAACCTGATCCAGTGCAGGCGGATCGCGACTACGTGGTGCTGCTGTCGGACTGGAGTGACGATGATCCTGAAACCGTGCATGCGCGCCTGAGAAAGCAGAGCCACTATTACAACTTTCGCGAGCGCACCGCCGGTGATTTATGGCGCGATATCCGTGCCAAAGGCGTGGCGCAAACCTGGAATGAGCGCGCCATGTGGAACCAGATGCGGATGAGCGAAAATGATATTTCCGACGTCAACGGATATGGCTACACCTTTCTGATGAACGGGCAGACGCCAGCACAAGGTTGGAACGCGCTGTTCAAGCGCGGCGAAAAAGTGCGGCTGCGGTTTATCAACGGTGCCGCGATGACGTTTTTTGACGTGCGCATTCCCGGCTTGAAAATGAC
>DATLII010000220.1:0-4201 GCA_035539495.1 Dongiaceae bacterium | reverse complement strand
CAACGGCGCGCAGGCAGAACTGCACGACTTGTTGAATCTGGCGTTGCCGTTGCGTGGTGCTGGATTGGGTCATGGCCGGCGTGATCAGCGCTTCAGCCATGGCACCTACCATGGCGGCGGCGCTAAGCCGTTCCGGTTGTGGTTGGAATTCGCCTTTGCGTACGCCTTCGCGGATCAAGGTAGCGAAGGAATCGGCCCAAGCGGCGCGATAATCCAAGCGCGCCTGATCCAGTTCCGGTTCTGCCGGCTCGGCGATCAGCGCATACGCCAGCGCCGGATTCTGCAAAGCGCGTTGGGCAAATGTGATCAGCGCATTGCGCAGACGTTCCGTGACATTGGTGCCGTCGCGGGCTGCGGCCTTCACCTGCTGGATTTCGTGTTCAGTGGCGTGGCTGAAGATTGCGACGCACAGATCCGTCTTGGAGGCGAAGTAACGGTATAGCGTGCCGGTGGCGATACCGGCCCGTTCCGCCACCGCTGCCATGGACAGGGCGCGGAAGCCCGCTTCGCTCACCAGCGCTTTGCCGGCCTTGAGAATATCGGCATGTACCTGTTGCTTGCGCTGTTCAGTTTGAGCGGTGGCGCGGTAAGCCATAGAGTGAATCCAGATTCATTTCTTTGTAAGAAGTGAACCACCATTCATTTCATGGGTCAAGCAGGAGATGCGGACCAGTATTGCAGGGATTTGCGCAGGGTAGATAAATCAATGGGTTTGGTGAGATAGTCGTTCATGCCGGCCGCATAAGCCTGGTCCACATATTCCTTGATGGCGTGTGCAGTCAGGGCGACCACGATCAGCTTGTCATTGCCGCTGGCGCGAATCTGGCGGGTGGCTTCATAACCATCCATCACCGGCATTTCACAGTCCATGAACACCAGATCGTAATTTTTCTGCACCAGCTTCTCGACCGCTTCCTTGCCGTTCTGGCACCAGTCGGATTCCACGCCCAGACGCTTCAGCAAGCCTTTGATAACTTGCGCGTTGACCGGATTGTCTTCCGCCAGCAGCACCCGCTTGATGCTGATAGGGCCAACTTCTTCCACCGGTTTTGGCGTGGGCTCCGTCACCTCAATCTGCCGGTTCAGCAAAATGTTGAGGAATTGGTTGGGCAGCAGAGGCAATTCGGTGGAGGGGAACTCGTTTTGCTCTGCATCGACACGTCGCCGTGCCAACAGATGACTGGGCACTTTGCAGGCCAGGATCGACGCGCTTTGCCGCAGTTGCACGATGTCATCTGACAAAATCAGCAAACGTTCCACCTGATCGGTGGCGTTGGGCCAGCGATTGATTTCCAGGGCCAGATTCAAATGTTTGCACCAGGTGCTGATCTGGCGTTGCAATGCCAGATCGTTGGAAAACAGATGTATATGCTGCGCTTTGTCGATGTCATTGGTCGCAGCCAGTATGATGTCGCCGCCATTGGCATCCAGCGGCAGATTGAACCAGAAGGTGGTGCCGCTTCCCAATTGGGAATGCACGCCTATTTCGCCGCCCATCAAGTGAACCAGCTGCTGGCAGATGCTCAAACCCAGACCGGTGCCGCCGTGCGTGCGCGCGGTGCTGGCATTTTCCTGGCCATAATGTTCGAAGATCCGTTGCAGTGCGGTTTCGGCAACGCCTGGCCCGGTATCGGTGATGGCAAAGTGGATTTTGTTCGAACCTTCCGGGCGCACCGTCAGCGTGACGCTGCCTTTCTCCGTGAACTTGTAGGCGTTGCTGATCAGGTTGATCAGCACCTGACGCAGCCGAGTGGGATCACCCTTTATCTGACGCGGAGTGGTGGGTTCGATCAGTGTTTCAAATCGCACCGGGCTGTGTTGGCGCTTGGCATAAAACACCTTGATGGCATCGGCAATCACCGCTTCCAGTGTAAATTCGATCGTTTCCAGATCCAGTCGGTTGGCTTCGATTTTCGACATGTCCAGAATCTGGTTGATGATGTCCAGCAGCGAGCGCGATGAATCCTGAATGGTTTCCAGATACTGCTTTTGTTCGTGCGTCATGGAGGTGTTGCTCAACAGCTCCGCCATGCCCAGCACACCGGCCATGGGAGTACGGATTTCGTGGCTCATCGACGCCAGGAAGTCGGACTTTGCCCGGTTGGCAAACTGTTCGGCGTGCGCCACGGATTCCACATCGTTTTTTTGTTTTTTCAATTGCGAGATGCGATCAGCCAGGGCGAAGCTGAGCAGTAGCAACTCAATGGAGCTGCCGAGCTGCAGGCTGTGCACCGATAATGGATTGGAAT
The DNA here is from genome assembly GCA_035539495.1 of Dongiaceae bacterium. GTDB lineage: Bacteria > Pseudomonadota > Gammaproteobacteria > Pseudomonadales > Ketobacteraceae > Ch67. The sequence goes on along the minus strand of DATLII010000220.1, from coordinate 1,952 downwards.
CCAGAACGTCTGCTGCGGTGAGAACAAACACGACCACACTGACGAGCAGCGCTGACCAGGCCATCATGAAAATCCAGGCCAGAGGAGCGTGTGTCAGAATGCCTTCACAACCCACCGCCAACGTATAGATCACGATCACGATCACGGCCGCCAACGACAGCTGCACCGCGTAGGTGTAGGGCAGTATAGCGCTCAGGAAAAATACGACGTAGGCCGAAATCAGCAGGTATTGCGACAGGCGAAACAGGAATGGTGCACGGTTATGGATATCGAGCAGGTTGCGGGAAAACAGCAGTCCGAAAATTCCCGTTGCCATGATGGCAACAGGAATGAGCCGGGATTGCAGTTCGTACTGATCCTGCCATAGAAATTCAAACCCGACGCCGGTTGCAGTCAAGGTGGTCAACAAAAAGCAGCTGACATAGAGCACGTAGTACAGATAAAGCCGTTCCCGTACTGCAATCAGCAAACCGATGTTGTACAACATCAGAAACAGGGCGCCGCCATGAAAAATACCCGTCAGCAGGCGCTGATCACCGTAACTTTCGATGAAGTTGGTGTTGCTGTGAAGCGTTGCTGGCAAGACGACGCTGCCATTCGATCTGATCCGGATCAGGTAACGATATTCCCGCTGCGGTTGCAGTTGCAGCGGAAATACAAAAACACTGGTTTTGGCGGCGCGAGTCGCCATCGGGCGCGTGTCGCCGGTACGGCCGATACTGCGCATACTGCCGGACGCCTGATCCAATTCGTACAGATCGACCTCGTCCAACAGGGCGTAGTTGATGTTCAGCCACCAATGGACGGACGTCTGCTCGTTGTTGTAGAGCTGAAAGCTGAACCACCAGGTACTGCGACTGTAGCCTTCATTCACCGTGGGCTTGTCGTAGAGTTGCAGCAGATCCGGTTGTGCCACGATTTCTTCGGCAGTCAATTTGCCGCTGGGATCTTCGACATACAGCAGATTGCCTTCCAGGTTCAGGGTGTTCACTGAGCTGTCCAGCACCAGATCAGGGTCGGCGTGGCTGATGCGGCCGATGCTAGCAAGCGCCAGCACAATGAGCAGAAGAAGAAAACGCGGTAGGGTAAACCTCATGATTGGGAGGGGCCAGGCACTGGGTGCAAATCAGGGCCGAACGCGGGCAGTTCCGCACTCACCTGATTGCGACCATTGTGTTTGGACTGGTACAGCGCGCCGTCGGCCGCTGCCACAAATTGCTCGATCTCGTGATGACGCTCTGGAATGCAGGTGGTGAGGCCCACGCTGACGGTAATCGTAACGCGCTGCCCGCCCACCTGGAAATCAGCATCCAGTACCCGTTGCCGGATCAATTCCGCCACCTGATGGGCGCCCGCTTGATCCGTGTTCGGCAGCAGCACGCAGAATTCTTCGCCGCCGTAACGGGCCACGATATCGTTTTCCCGCAATGCTGAATTCTCAATGGTGCTCGCCACAGTACGCAGACAATCGTCGCCCACCAAGTGGCCGTATTTGTCATTGAACTGTTTGAAATGGTCGATATCGATCAACAGCAGCGATAGCGGCAGTTTTTCCCGCTTGGCGCGCGAGAACTCCCGCTCCAGCGCGCGGTTCAAATAACGACGATTGCGAATGCCGGTCAAGCCGTCGGTGTACGTCAGTTCTTCCAGCCGCTTGTTGGCAATTTCCAGTTCGTGAGTGCGCTCTTTGACTTTGTATTCCAGCGTTTCGTTGGCGCGCAGCTGAATTTCCAGGGCTTTATCCTGCGCGTTGCGTGCTTCTCGTTCGTGCATCAAGGCCTTGTCCTGCGCCTGACGGGCATTTTTTTCCTGTTGCAATGCTTCCGCCTGTGCCAGTCGTGCAATGCGTTCATTTTCCAGCGCTTGCAGTTGCGCTTCGAAGCGACGGCGTTTTTCCACGTTGAGCCGGTCTGCCAGTGCAAACGACAGCAGAATGACTTCCAGTGCCGAAC
>DATLII010000219.1:0-5960 GCA_035539495.1 Dongiaceae bacterium | reverse complement strand
GGACTTGCCGCCGCCAGTGGGCATGATCACCAGCGCGTCCTGGCCGGCAACCAGCGTATCAACAATGGCCTGCTGCTGGCCGCGAAACGCGGTGTAGCCGAATACGTGCTCGAGGATGGATTGGGGGGATGACGTCATGGGTCGGCAGTATAACGGGTCCATTCGTGAAATACTGCCGGCATTCGTGTCTATGGGTAGTACCGTCGTATCTGCCTGGCAAGTCTCATAAAATCGCCGCAGATGAGGACCTTTGTTGCAGTAGTGATACCCGCCTCTTCCGATAGGAAAGGCCAACTCGATCACCTATATCAAAAAGTTTTGATATAGCCTAAATGGGCTGTTAAACTCCACCCCCAATGAACGCCCCCGACGAATCCCTCCACACCCTGGCCCAGCTTTGCAAGGGCACCGGCGACCCGCTGCGGTTGGAGATTCTGCGGGCATTGAAAACCGATTCGTTTGGCGTGCTGGAGCTGTGCGACATCTTCGCCATCAAGCAGCCCGCCATGAGCCACCACCTGAAGGTGCTGGCCAACGCCGGCGCGGTGACCACCCGGCGCGAGGGCAACTCGATTTTCTACCGGCGCGAACTGGCGGACCTGAGTGAACCCTGGGGTCAATTGCTGGCGGCGCTGTTCCAGGCGGTGGACCAGATTCCTCTGAGTGACACCACTGCCCGTAACATTGCCCAGATAAAACATGAACGGGAGGAAGTGGCGCGAGAATTCTTCGATCGCCACGCCGACCAGTTCCGCGAGCAGCAGGAGTTGATTGCGCCGTTTGATCAGTACGCGGAGGCTGTCACCGACCTGCTGCTGCAAACGGAGCCAGAGAAGCAACACAATGCGCTGGAAATCGGCCCCGGCGCTGGCGAATTCCTGCCGACGCTGGCAGGGATATTTCATAACGTCACTGCCATCGACATCTCAAAAGAGATGCTGGAAAAAGCCGAAGCACTGCTGCGGCAGGAAAAACTGCACAATGTGCAGTTGCTGAAAGCGGATACCGATGACGCGGTAAAACAAAACATCAAGGTGGAACGGATCGTCTGCAACATGGTCCTTCACCATGTGCCATCGCCCGCAGACGTGTTTCATGACTGCGCGCAACTGCTGCAGGATGGCGGTGCTCTGATCGTCACGGATTTGTGCCGTCACGATCAGGACTGGACCAAGCAGATGTGCGGCGATTTGTGGCTGGGTTTCGACCCGGAAGAGTTGACTGGCTGGGCGCAGGACGCCGGGCTGGAAAGCAAAGAGAGTCTGTACCTGGGGCTGAGAAATGGTTTTCAGATCCAGATACGACGTTTTGATAAGACCTGAAATTTACTTCTGACACTCACTTATAGGAATCGGGTGCAATGAGCGAATACACCATCTTTACTTCTGAATCCGTTTCTGAAGGCCATCCTGACAAAATGGCGGATCAGATTTCCGACGCCGTACTGGATGCGATCATCAAGGATGATCCCTACGCACGGGTTGCAGTAGAAACGTTGGTGAAGACCGGCATGGCGGTCATCGCCGGTGAAGTCACAACCTCGACTTATGTCGATCTCGAAGACGTTGTGCGCAAAGTCATCCTCGACATCGGTTACAACAGCTCCGACGTGGGCTTCGACGGCGCGTCCTGCGCAGTACTCAATGCGATCGGCAAACAGTCGCCGGATATCGCAATGGGCGTCGACGAGAAGGAAAACAAGGAAATGGGCGCTGGCGACCAGGGCCTGATGTTCGGCTACGCCACCAACGAAACCGATGTGCTGATGCCGGCGGCGATTCACTACTCGCACCGTCTGGTACAACGTCAGGCTTACCTGCGCAAGAACGGCATTCTGCCTTGGCTGCGTCCGGATGCAAAAAGCCAGGTGACTCTGCGTTACGAAGGCGGCAAACCGGTTGCGGCGGACGCCATCGTACTGTCCACCCAACATGATCCGGGCATCAAGCATTCTGATCTGTCCGAAGCCGTGCGCGAGGAAATCATCAAGCACGTGATTCCGGAAGAGTGGCTGCACAGCAAAACCAAATTCCACATCAACCCTACTGGCCAGTTCATCATCGGCGGTCCCGTGGGTGATTGCGGCCTGACCGGCCGTAAAATCATCGTGGATTCCTACGGCGGCGCGGCTCGTCACGGCGGTGGCGCGTTCTCCGGTAAAGATCCATCGAAAGTGGACCGTTCCGCTGCTTATGCTGGTCGCTATGTTGCGAAAAACATCGTGGCTGCCGGTCTGGCGGACAAGTGTGAAATTCAGGTGTCCTACGCGATCGGCGTGGCTGAGCCCACTTCGATTTCCATCAACACCTTCGGCACCAACAAGATCAACGAAGACAAGATTGCCCAGCTGGTACGCGAGCATTTTGACCTGCGTCCGCGCGGCATCATCGAAATGCTGGATCTGCGTCGTCCGATCTACCGCGCCACTGCGGCATACGGTCACTTCGGTCGCGAAGAAGTGCAGTTCACTTGGGAAAAAACCGACAAGGCCGCTGCTCTGCGCGCCGCTGCCGGCATCTGAGCAACAACCTGAAGGGCGTCTTTCCGGCGCCCTTTTTTTCAGGTCGGTTTATTGGAATTTAGGCAGGACATGCGCGTGCGATGACATGCGCTTTACAGGCAAAGGCGGAGGAAACACGCCGGCGCTGCGAAACCGGATCACGGATATTCGCTATTAATATTGGAGAGGCTGAACAGATGAACGCCGTACTGGATAAAAAATTCACCGATTACAAAGTTGCTGATATTTCCCTGGCCAAATGGGGCCGCAAGGAAATCGAAATCGCCGAAGGCGAAATGCCTGCGCTGATGGCGCTGCGCAACAAATACAAAGCGCAACAGCCGCTGAAGAACGCCCGCATCATGGGCTGTATTCACATGACAATCCAAACCGCCGTGCTGATCGAAACGCTCACAGCGCTGGGGGCAGAAGTACGCTGGTCGTCGTGCAACATTTTTTCCACCCAGGATCACGCTGCAGCTGCGATCGCCGCTGCCGGTATTCCAGTATTCGCCTGGAAAGGTGAGACCGAAGAAGAATTCTGGTGGTGCATCGAGCAAACCATCAAGGCGGAGAAAGACAGCGACAAGCTGTGGGACGCCAACATGATTCTGGACGACGGCGGTGACCTGACCCAGATCCTGCACGAGAAATACCCGCAGATGCTGGACAAGATCCACGGCATCTCGGAAGAGACCACCACGGGCGTGCACCGCCTGCTGGAAATGTTGGAGCACGGCAAACTGAAAGTGCCGGCGATCAACGTGAACGACGCCGTAACCAAGTCGAAAAATGACAACAAATACGGCTGCCGTCACTCGCTGAACGATGCCATCAAGCGCGGCACCGACCACCTGCTGGCCGGCAAGAAAGCGCTGGTCATCGGTTACGGTGATGTAGGCAAAGGTTCCGCTGCTTCGCTGCGTCAGGAAGGCATGATCGTGCGCGTCACCGAGATCGATCCGATCTGCGCCATGCAGGCGTGCATGGATGGTTATGAAGTGGTGTCGCCCTACATCGACGGCATCAACACCGGTTCCGCTGCTGGCATCAACAAGGCACTGCTGGCCAACACCGATCTGGTGGTGACCACCACTGGCAACGTCGACGTGTGCGACAAGTACATGCTGCAGGCGCTGAAGTCCGGCGCGGTGGTGTGCAACATCGGCCACTTCGACAGCGAAATCGATACCGCTTTCATGCGTAAAAACTGGGAGTGGGAAGAAGTGAAGCCGCAGGTGCATATGGTGTACCGCGACAAGAGCACCAACGACCATTTGATTCTGCTGTCGGAAGGCCGCCTGGTGAACTTGGGCAACGCGACTGGCCACCCGTCGCGCATCATGGATGGTTCTTTCGCTAACCAGGTGCTGGCGCAGATTTATCTGTGGGAACGCAAGTTCGCGGCGTTGCCGGCGGCGGACAAGCAGAAAAACCTGTATGTGAAAATTCTGCCGAAAAAGCTGGATGAAGAAGTGGCGGCGGAGATGGTGCGTGGCTTCGGCGGCGTAATCACCCGGATGACGGCGGAACAGTCGAAGTACATCAATGTGTCGGTTGATGGTCCTTACAAGCCGGATAGTTACAAATATTAAGTTGCTGAATGCGGAGCGGCGTCTCCGCATTCCGAGAGGCAGACCCTGTTTTGGGGCACGCTACAAGTACATCCCTGTAAGCTCGACAGCGGCCATCCATGGCCGCTGTCGTCCCCAAAACAGGGTCTGCCTCTCGGAACGCTACCTCAGCACAAGCTGCGAACAACGAGAACACCATGAACTCCCAATCGAAATACGAAAAACGCTTCAGCTTCGAATTCTTCCCGCCGAAAACCGAAGTCGGGATGGAAAAGCTGGGCGTGGTACAGAAAGAACTGGCCGCTCGCAAGCCCAGCTTCTTTTCTGTGACTTACGGCGCCGGTGGTTCCACCCGCGACCGCACCTTTGAAACCGTGCTGAACGTGAAGAAAGGCACCGGCATTTGCACGGCGCCGCATTTGTCCTGCGTCGGCGACACCAAGAGCGAATTGGCGGATCTGTTACAGCAGTACAAGGCCAACAGCATCAATCGCATCGTGGCCCTGCGCGGCGATTTGCCGTCTGGCATGGGCGCGTCGCTGGGTGAACTGAAATACGCCTCCGATCTGGTGCGTTTCATCCGCGAACAAACCGGCGATCATTTCCATATCGAAGTGGCAGCCTATCCGGAAATGCATCCGCAGGCGCACGGCATGAACGCAGATCTGCAGGCGTTCAAAACCAAAGTGGATGCGGGGGCCAGCAGCGCCATCACCCAGTATTTCTTCAACATCGATGCGTACAAATTCTTCATCGACAGTTGCGAGAAAATGGGCATCGACATTCCCATCGTGCCCGGCATCATGCCGATCACGAACTACGAGAATCTGGTGCGCTTCTCCCAAACCTGCGGCGCCGAGATTCCGCGCTGGATCAAGGTGCGGATGGAAGCCTATGCCGGCGACCTGCCGTCCATCGTGCAGTTCGGCGAGGAAGTGGTAAGCAGCCTGTGTCAGGAACTGCTGGATATGGGTGCACCCGGCCTGCATTTCTATACCCTGAACCAGTCCGCAGCGACCCTGGCGATCTGGGACAACCTGAACCTGTCCAACTGAACCCTGCGCCCGCTCCGGCCGGTCCTCTAATAGCGACCACCGCAGCGGGCTCATTCTCCACCATTTCACCCTCTTCTTCGCGGCACAAATCCCCGCCCTTTTCTATACTCGAATAAAACCCATTTGTCTGGGCCCCATCCCCCAAAGGAATGACTGTTCATGAACGCCGATGCCGTCGCCGCTGTCGAGCCAGGCGCGCTACCTGCCACCGCCCGGGCGCTGCCCTATTTTGGCGACTGGCGTCCGGCTGAGTTGCAGGCCCTGGCGCCTCACTGCCAGCAGTTGGTGGTCACCGCGCCCACCACCTTGTTGCAACAGGACGACGATGATCCACATACGCATTTCCTGTTGCGGGGAGAAGTGCGGGTTGATGGGCCCGGTGAGAAGCGTTTGATCCGCGCCGGCGATATCGACGCCGGCTTTCCTATCGCCAACCAGCGGCCTAGCCCGGTGAGCGTGCATGCCATGCCGGGTGCACGGCTGTTGCAAGTATCCACACACGTTTTGAGCGTCCGCCAGCGCCTGACGCCAGATGCACCCTGGAATCAGCTGGACGACGACGCGCCCTGGCGTGCCCATCCTCTGGCGCAGCAGTTATTGCAACAGGCCCGCGATGGCACCTTGCCGCTGCCAGAAATGCCCGGTGTCGCCTTACGTATTCGCAGCACCATGGCCCGCAAGGATTTCCGCCTGGACGAAATCGCCTCCATCCTCAATGGCAACCCAGCGGTGGTGGCGCGGCTACTGAAGGTGGCCAACAGCGCGCTGTTCGGCACCCAGACCCAATGCGAATCTGCCCGGTCGGCCCTGATGCGGCTCGGCGTGGAAAAA